>CAMHCZ010000006.1 GCA_946183755.1 uncultured bacterium
ATGGAGACGTCGCTCTGCACGCCGTTTACGCCACGTTGCCTTATGTCCACGCCAGAAAGGAAGCGCAGGAGTTCGGCTACAGTGGCGGCAGGCGCCGTGGCTATCTCCTCCTTGGTCATGACAGTCACCACACGCGCCAGGTCGGCGTGCAGCTGCTGTTTCTGTGCTGTTACCTCGACTTCGGTGAGTCGGATGTTTCGCGTTGAGTCAACCTGCGCATAAGTTGCAGCTCCAGGCAGCGTAAGCAGAGAGCATCCGAGCGACAGAACGCAGATCCTGACCTCAGCCTTCATGCTTGCGAATGAAGCATAGCGCTTGTTAGTCCAACGCTTGAAATAAATAATAGATTTACCCATTTGTTGAAAAAGTTTATGAAGTTATACAATAAATGCCTGAGAGAAACACATCGCGCGGCTTGCGGGTGCCGACAACACATTCATCTTCAGGCATAAAAAAACAAAAAGCCTCCGCTTGTATGACGGAAGCTTTCTGTGGGCCCAACAGGGCTTGAACCTGTGACTCCCTGATTATGAGTCAGGTGCTCTAACCAACTGAGCTATGGGCCCTAAAATCTTATCAGATTTTATTTTACCTTTGCGGAGCATTGCCCCGTTAAAGCGAGTGCAAAAGTAAGCACTTTTCGCAAAAACACAAATTTTTAAGGACTATTTTTAGAAAAAAGGAATGAACGACAATATAAAAACTGTGATGTTCGATTTCGGCGGAGTTTTGGTCGATTTGGACCAGAGCAAATGCGTCGAGGCGTTCGTGAAACTCGGTGTCAACAACATATTGGACTACATAAGCAAATACGTGCAGAACGGACTGTTCCTCGACTTGGAGAAAGGCAACGTGACCAACGAGGAGTTCCACGACAGACTCAGAAGAGAGTGCGGCATCGACGCGACCGACGAGCAGATAAACGCCGCATGGTGCGACTTCCTGATAGAGATACCGACATACAAACTGCAGTTCATACGCGAGCTGAGGAAAAGCAAGCGCGTGATAATGCTGAGCAACACCAACGCCATACACTTCGACAACTGGGCGATAGACGAGTTCAAGAAGGACGGGCATGACATAGACTACTACTTCGACCACTGCTACCTGAGCTACAAGATGCACTGCGCCAAGCCCGAGGAGGAGATTTTCGACAGGGTGATAGCCGGCGAGGAGAACGAGCCGGGCGAGATACTCTTCATCGACGACGGAGAGAAGAACGTGGAGATGGCAAGGAGAAAGGGATTCAACGCCATACTCGTGAAGGAGAAGGAGGACTGGAGACACATCTTCGAATAACAAGAAATGGACGCTCGGAAGCACATAGACTACTACGACACGCTGCGAGTGATGGCGATGGTCGCCGTGGTGGCAATACACATAGCCACGCCGACGCTGAAGATGGCCTTCAAAGCCAACAACCTGAGCGCCGACTGGTACACGGGCGACATCTACTTAGCCATGACACGCTTCGCCGTCACGATGTTCCTGATGCTCACCGGAGCCACAATGCTCGGCAGGGAGCATAAATACAAGGACTTCATAAAGAAAAGACTGACGAGGATTTTCATTCCGTTCCTCGTTTTCTCGGTCGGATACATTGTCTTCAAGCTGCACTTCGACCGTCCGCAGCCGCATGTGGAGAACCTGAGCGGACTTCTCGGCTGGGTGGGCGACAAGTACATGGAGTGCGGACTGTCGCAGCATTTCTGGTACGTTTATATGCTACTGGTGCTCTACCCCATCATTCCGCTGGCGCAGCAGCTCATAAGCATGGACAAGGGGCACCGCGGTCTGGACATTGCGCTCGGCGTATGGGCTGTTTACCTTGTGCTGTTCCACTCGTCGCCACTGTCGCCGTTCGCGCTGCCTGCGCCCGAAGCCATAAGCAAGGAAAACATCTTCAGCGCCGCCGGGCTGATTTATCTCGGCTGCAGAATAGGCACATACCTGACCTTCTTCGGCTACATGCTGCTGGGCTACCGGCTTTCAACACTGCTGAACAACATGGAGAAGCGTGACTTAAGGAGATGGAAGGCGATAGCCGCCGTGGTGTATGCGGCATCGGTGGCGTTCTGTGCCGCCGTCTGCGCAAGGATGTCGCTCGGCAAGCTGAATATGGCCGCGCTCGGCTACATGCACATAAACACAATGATGCAGACCATAGCCGTGTTCGTCATCGTGGCTGGCACCGACATAAGCCAAGCGCAAAGCAAAGCCGGCAGAGCCATAAGAAGCATAAGAAACTCTATATCAGAATGTTCCTACGGCATATACCTGCTGCACATCATGGTCATATCCGCGCTGTGGAGCATAAAAATATACTGGAGAATATGCAACCCCGTAATCTCGATTCCGCTGCTCACGCTGGGGGTGACTCTGGTTTCGTGGGTTATAATCTACGCCATAAGAAAGATACCGGGAGGCAAATACATAACCGGATGACAAATGAACACCGCAACAAGAAGAATATGAGACGAGACGAGGCAAAAGACATGATGAACAGGCTCGGCAACGATGGCAAACCGTTCCTCTTTCTTATAGACTACACATGCGAGAACTGCATCGTATGGGAACGCGACACGATAGACCCGGACGAGGTGCTTTACTCTTTCGAAGGCGAAGGCAATTGCACGGAACTGCCACAACGCAATGCGACGGCTGAGCCACTTTCAATACGCCCTGCATTCGAGGACAAAGGAGACTACCGCAGACGTTTCGACACCGTCATGAGCCATCTGAAACGCGGCGACAGCTATCTGACCAACCTGTGCGCAAGCATTCCTGTGGATGTGAGCGCCGACCTGAAAGACATATTCCACAAGGCAAAAGCGAAATACAAATTGTGGCTTAAAGACAGTCTCGTGTGCTTCTCGCCAGAAACTTTCGTGACCATAGCACCAGACGGCACAATAGCTTCGCGCCCGATGAAAGGCACAATCTCCGCAAACACCGACAATGCGCTACAGACACTGCTCGACGACGAGAAGGAGAAAGCCGAGCACGCCACCATTGTGGACCTCATACGCAACGACCTGAGCATGATAGCTTCCGATGTCCATGTGACACGCTACAGATACGCCGAGAAACTGCATAACGGCGCAGGACTATGGCAGACAAGCTCACTGATCGAAGGCAAACTGCCTGACGGCTTCAGGAGCCACTTGGGTGACATTCTGTTCGCACTGCTGCCAGCAGGGTCGGTCACTGGCGCGCCAAAGAAAAAGACGCTGGAAATAATCTCCAAAGCCGAGAACTTCGACCGCGGATTCTACACCGGAGTCATGGGACTATGGGACGGCAACCGGCTCAACAGCGCAGTCATGATAAGACTCATAGACAAACATGACGGCTCATTGCACTATAAGGCTGGAGGAGGAATCACCGCGCAAAGCCATTGGGAAAGCGAGTACAGCGAGATTTGCAACAAAGTTTACTTACCCATTCACTAACAACAAATGACAAAAATATCATTCACAGAAGCCATAAGAATGGAGGACGGCAAGCTGCACAACCTCAACTACCATCAGAAACGCATTGACGCCACTTTGCGCCATTTCTGGCATAATGAGCACAACGACATCAATCTGCAATCCGCGCTATCGCACATAATGCCGCAAGATGGCATATGCAAAATACACATCGAATACAATGGCGAAGGCATATCCGAAATCACACAAAGCGAATACAAGATACGCGACATAAGAAGCCTCCGACTGGTGAATGCCGATGACGCCGAATACTCTTACAAGTACGCCGACAGGTCAACGCTTATGAAGCTGCAACAAAGCAGGCAAGACTCCGACGAAGTGATAATCGTAAGAAACGGATGCCTGACCGACACGTCGTACAGCAACATAGCACTGCACAACAAACACGGATGGTTCACTCCCGACAAGCCACTGCTACCGGGAACCATGAGGCGAAGCCTGATTGACAAAGGACTGCTGAGTGCCATAAACATAAAGCCTGAACATCTGCACAACTACGACACCATCTGCCTGATAAACGCCATGATGCCACTCGGAAGGCTCGTGCTGCCTGTTTCTGCAATAAAAATCTGAGAATACATAACCGGATGAATAATTATTTAACTTTACGGACTATAAAACTCTATACGAAATGATTTCATACATAACCGACCCGTCGCTCAAAAGCGGTCCTAAGTTCCTGCGCAAGAAGATAAACGCATGGATTAAATCCACCGCCGCAAGATACGATTTCAAAGTGGGCGACATCTGCTACATCTTCTGCTCGGACGAGAAGATTCTGGAAGTGAACAGGCAGTTCCTGCAGCACGACTATTACACCGACATCATAACATTCGACTACACCGAGAACGGCAAGATAAACGGCGACATCTTCATCTCTGTCGATACCGTGAAGTCCAACGCCGAGAAGTTCAACGTGACCTTCGACAACGAGCTGATGAGAGTCATAATACACGGAGTGCTGCACCTGACCGGACAGAACGACAAGACTCCCGAGACCGAGAAGGTGATGCACCAGAAGGAGGACATCGCCCTGGAGGAATTGAGCAAAATGTAAACCTGAAAAAACGACATAACAATGAAAATAGCAGTCATAGGCCCTGGCTCAATGGGGCTTCTGTACGCCACTAAACTGTCAACCGCGGCTGACGTGGTGCTACTCGGCAACAACAAGACGAACATCGACCTCATAAACCAGAACGGCATAACCGTGAAGCGAGGCGACGACAGCACGCACTACAACGTGCCAGCGCACCTGAACGGCACTTACACCGAGGCGGTTGACCTCGTGATAATGTTCACCAAAGCCTACATCACACGCCAGGCGCTCGCCGACAACAAAGCCATAATAGGACAAAATACCGTCGTGATGACACTGCAGAACGGCGCAGGACACGAGAGCGTGCTGCAGGAATTCGCGCCAGCCGACCGCATACTCATAGGCACTACGGCGCAAGGCAGCTACCGCGAGAACGCCCACACGATAGTGAACAGCGGACTGGGCGACACCAACATCGGCGCCATTTCCAACGATTTCAAGGGCATAGACTCCTTCGTCGAAGTGTTCAACAAAGCCGGATTCCCATGCTTCGCCAGCGACAAGATACATCAGATGGTATGGAACAAGCTGATGATAAACGCATCGTCGAGCGTGCTTTCCGGAGTGCTTGGCGTGGCTCAGGGATATGTGGCTACAAACGCCAACGCATGGGAGATATGCAAGAAGCTCATAGCCGAGATATGCGCAACAGCCAACGCTGCTGGATGCAACTTCAACAAAGACGAGCAGATAGAGCGCATAAACAAGCACCTGCACAATGCTCCTAACGGATACACAAGCATATACGCCGACCTGAAAAACGGCAGAAAGACCGAAGTCGATGTCATAAGCGGAGCCGTGGTGAAAGCGGCCAAGAAGCACGGCATCACTGCGCCTACACAGGAACTGATGGTGGACATGGTGAAGGCAATGGAAGAAAGAAACCTAAACTAATAAAACATAAGAAACATGAAAAAACTGATTCTCTCGTTTACAATACTGCTGACTGCGCTCACAGCAAACGCTCAGCGACACAACCTCCCTATTGACGAAGTAGCTGCAAAATGGCAGCAGAAAACCATAAGCAACGTTCAGGACGGCAGCTTCGCCACCCTGCTCAAGCGTTTTGACGAGACATGGCCGACATGGAGCATCAAGAACGTGCGCGACGTCATAGCGAAAGGGCTTAGCAAAGCCGTGCTCGACAAAGAGACAGGCTACACCGTCATCAACGACGCCAAGAACGGATACGTCGAGACGTACGACTTAGGCACCGACGGCGAATACATGTCGGCTTGCGTATGGCGCCGCGCCAACGGCCACAAGCTCTTGGCCATAAACCTCGGACAACCGACCGACCCCGAAATAGAGTTCGTATGCTTCTACGACTACAACCCGCAGACCAAGACCTTGACACCGGAGCCGGACGTGCTCGGCAAATGGGACAGAATTGAGCCGAGTGAAAAACTGTACTACAAACTTCCGCACGTCGGGAAAGAGCTGCTCGTAACCGAAGGCAACATCGACGCGAACTACACGCACCATTTCGAATGGGACGGCATGCGCCCTGTGCACAAGAACGTAGAGCAAATAACAATCCTGAGCGAGAACTACGACAAGAAGTGGACGCCAATGCTCAGAACCGTCAGCCAGGACGGCGAAGTCATAGCCATAGACGTGGTTTACAGCACTAATGACGGCACTGCAAAAACCATCAGAGTGTCACTGCCATGGCCTGTGTACGCCGACAACTTCCACGGCGGCGAGGTGACAATGAAGGACATAAACTTCGACGGCACCGACGACATGCAGATAGAACTCGGACTGCTCAACAGCACCGGCACCAACGTGTTCTACGCCGGACTGCTGTGGGACGAGGCTAAGCAGAAATTCACTGAGTGCGAGGAGTATAGCCAGATAGTGAACGCGTCACCAGACCCGGAGCACCGCTGCATCAACGGTTACGTCGTAGAAGGCATGAAGACCACAGTGCAACGCTGGGAATGGAAAAACGGCAAGCTTGAGCTGACCGAGCAGCACGAGGAAAACACTTACGACTAACCCCCGACACGCATAAAAACAAACTCCTGCAGCGTGCTTAGTATATGTTAAAATAAGTGAGCAACCTCGCATCATTTGCCGTTTCTCAATCATAATAACTATTTTTGTTCGTTATTTAAGAGTATAATATACTTTTCAATCAACAAGAATGATGTCGAGACATCGCCACTCTTTAATCGTATGCCTAAGCGCATTGTTGCTATGCTTCGGAACAGCGACAACGCGCGCGCAAGCGTTATGGGAGATAGGCGCCAAGGCTGGCGAGTCATTCTACCTCGGCGACGACAACCGCACACTGTTCAACGACTTGGCGCTGGCTGTCGGCGTTTACGGCAGATACAACTGGAACGCGCGATGGGCTTCCAAAGTGCAGATAGCCTATGGCAAAGTGTCATCGCCAATCGACAAGCACTATCTGACGGGCGATGTGCAGATGGAGTTCAACTTCTTCCCGTACGGGCAGATGAACACAGGGCTGTGGTCGAGGTTCTTCACGCCGTACATCTGCGTCGGAGTGGGATTGAACAGTTTCGACGACTCGAGAGACAAGATGCACTACGCATTCAACGTGCCATTCGGCATTGGCGTTAAATGCAAGGTGCTAAGGAGGATTAACGTGGGACTGGAGTGGACGATGCACAAAATGTTCACCGACAAGTTCGATGACAAGGACAACCCGTACGACTACGCCGACAAATCGACGTTTGCAAATATGGACTGGTTCTCAATGGCGACACTTTTCGTGGGCATAGACCTGGGCACACGAGGAAAGTTCTGCCGATGAGCAAACAAAACGAAAGACACTGACAATGACATATAAAGAGCAAATAAACAAAGAGAAATTGCCACAGCACGTAGCCATAATAATGGACGGCAACGGACGCTGGGCAATGCAGCGCGGAATGGACCGCACCGAAGGCCACAAGAACGCCATAGAGGCTGTGAGGGACACGATAACCGGAGCTGCGGAAATAGGAGTCAAGTACCTGACACTGTACACATTCTCGACTGAAAACTGGAACAGACCTGAAAAGGAAGTGCACGCGCTCATGGCGCTGCTGGTCGATTACATCGAGAAAGAGACTCCGACGATGAACAAGAACAATATCAGATTCCAGGCCATAGGCGACCTGAGCCGTATGCCGAAGCCAGTGCTCGAGCAACTGAACGGATGCATCGAGAGCACAAGCAAAAACACAGGACTCACACTCATACTCGCGCTTAGCTATTCGGCGAGATGGGAGATTATCGATGCAGTGAAGAGCCTGTGCGCCAAGGCAGCGAACAACGAATTGGACGTAAACAGCATAAACGAAGACACCATATCCAAAGCATTGACAACCAAGGATTTCCCAGACCCAGACCTGATGATAAGAACCGGCGGCGAACTGAGAATCTCCAACTTCCTGCTTTGGCAACTGGCATACTCCGAGCTTTACTTCACCGACCAGTTCTGGCCAGATTTCCGCAAGGAGGACCTATACAAAGCAATCGTAAACTACCAAAACAGGCAAAGGCGTTTCGGACTGACCGAAGCACAGGTCGCTGAATGAACCCAAGCCAGAAAGTAATGAAGATACTCAAGAAACTAATTATAACAATAGCCGCGACACTCGGACTGGCAAGCTCACTGGCAGCGCAAGGCTCCACGGGGCTTGTGGTGGACTACAACAACGCTCCGAGGAAATACACCATAGCCGACATAAAGGTAACGGGAGCGGAAAACTACGATCCGTCGATTATAATCGGATTCTCAGGACTGTCAAAAGGACAGACCATATCCATACCGGGCGACGAGATAACCAACTCCATAAAGAGATTCTGGAAGCAAGGCCTCTTCAACGACGTGAAGATAAACGCATACAAGGTGGAGGGCAACGACATCTATCTGAACATCGTGCTGCAGCAAAGGCCTAAAATCACCAACGTGATAATAAACGGCGTGAAGAAGTCCGAAAGAGAGGACCTCGAGAAGCAGATAGGACTGACAAGAGGCGGACAGATGACCAAGAACCTTGAGGACCAGACACGACTCGCCGTCCAAAGATACTTCAAGGAGAAGGGCTATTACAATGTGCTTGTGAACATAAGGCAGAACCTTGACAACGCCATGCCTAACAGCGTCTATGTGAACATAGACATAGACAAGGGAAGCAAGGTGAAGGTGCACAAGATAAAGTTCGAGGGCAACGACAACCTTTCGGTATGGAAGCTGAACAGAGCCATGAAAAAGACCAACGAGGCTGGCAAATGGTATAACCTGTTCAGTTCAAAGAAATACGTCAAGTCGTTGTATGAGACCGACTTGCAGAACATCATAGACAAGTACAACCAGATAGGATACAGAGACGCATTCATCGAGGCGGACACCGTGAAGGACTGCGACAAGAAGTACAACCGAGTTGACATAGACATAAAGATAAACGAGGGCAAGAAGTACTACGTGCGCGACATCAAGTGGGTGGGCAACACGCTGTACAACTCCAAAGACCTCGACAACCTGCTGAGAATAAAGAAGGGCGACGTCTATAACGCCAAGTTGCTGAACGACCGTCTGATGAATGACGAGGACGCCGTGGCAAACCTCTATCAGGACAACGGCTACCTCTTCTCGAACATCGACCCGGTGGAAGTGAACATCGACGGCGACTCCATTGATTACGAGATGAGAATCTACGAGGGACAGCAGGCGGTGATAAACAAGATAGGCATAAACGGCAACGACAAGGTCTATGACCACGTAGTGCGCAGAGAGCTACGTACCAAGCCAGGACAGCTCTACAGCAAGAGCGACATCATGAGAACCATGAGAGAGATAGCCCAGATGGGATATTTCGACCCTGAGCAGATAGTGCCGGACATAAAGCCTAACCCTGAGAACGGAACTGTGGACATCGACTACAACCTGCAGAGCAAATCGTCCGACCAGGTGGAGATGTCGCTCGGATACGGCGCAACAGGACTGACCGGTTCTGTCGGACTGAAGTTCACTAACTTCGCCATACAGAATATATTCAAGCCTAAGACCTACAGAATCGTGCCACAGGGCGAAGGACAGACACTCTCGCTGAGAGCCACGACCAACGGACGTTACTACACCTCGTTCTCCGGCTCGTTCACCGACAACTGGTTCGGAGGCAAGAGACCTAACCAGCTGACACTCTCGGCGTTCTACTCGATGCAGTCGGGCATAAGCAGCCGAAGCAACGTGTACGCCGCCAACTACTACTCGTCGATGTACAGCTCGTCGCAATACGGAACATACTACGCCTACGACATCGACCCTGACAAGTACATACACATCTTCGGAGTGTCGCTCGGACTGGGCAAGCGACTCAGCTGGCCTGACGACTACTTCACTCTGTCGGTGGCTGCGTCATACTCACGATACACGCTGAAGAACTGGAGCTACTTCATAATGACCGACGGAAACGCCAACAACTTCAACTTCGACGTGACATTCGGCAGAAGCTCCATCGACAACCCTATCTACACAAGAACCGGTTCGATGTTCTCGGTGTCATGCGAGTTCACACCGCCATACTCGCTCTTCGACCACCGCGACTTCTCCAAGCTCTCCGACTCTGAGAAGTACAAGTGGCTTGAGTATCACAAATGGAAAGTCAAGGGAAGAATATTCACTCCGCTCACCAAAGACCAGAAGCTCGTGCTGATGACGAGAATGGAGTACGGATTCCTGGGCTACTACAACAAGGACCGCCGCTCGCCTTTCGGCACATTCTATGTGGGAGGAGACGGAATGTCCGGCAGCTACTCGACCTACTCGACCGAAGTCGTGGGACTGAGAGGATACGCCAGCGGTTCGCTCACGCCTTACACCGCAGCCGGAGGATATAACGGAAACCTGTACACAAGACTGTCGCTGGAGCTGCGCTACCCTATCGTGCTGAAAGGCTCGACGACGATTTTCGCGCTCGCATTCCTCGAAGGCGGAAACTGCTGGGCAGAGTTCAACGAGTTCAATCCGCTCGACCTGAAGCGTTCAGCCGGAGTCGGTGTCAGACTGTTCCTGCCTATGTTCGGACTCATGGGAGTCGATTGGGGATACGGATTCGACGAGGTCAAGAACACGCCTTCGTACAGCGGTTCGCACTTCAGCTTTGTCATCGGACAGGAATTCTAAAAAACGAGAACGGCACGAAATTTGATAGAGAAAAACGAAACTCACTTAAAACATAACACTATGAAGAAATTACTTTTCACTATGATTGTTTGCGCCATTGCAGCAATGGGAGCAAACGCGCAAAAGAACGCAATAGCAGTCGTCGATATGAACTACATACTCAAGAACGTGCCTGCATACGAGTCAGCCACAGAGCAGCTGAACCAGGTGTCGCTCAAGTGGAAGAAGGAGATAGACGCATCGGCTGCAGAAGCCAAGAGCATGTACGAGAACTACCAGACAGAGCTCGTGTTCCTCTCTAAGGAAATGCAGGTGAAGAAAGAGAACGAGATAGTGGAGAAGGAAAACGCCACAAAAGAGCTCAAGCGCAAATACTTCGGCGAGGACGGCGAACTCTTCAAAAAACGCGAGGCACTGATGAAGCCTATACAGGACGAAATCTACACAGCAGTGAAGGCTGTGGCTGACGCAGAAGGATACGCCATGGTGATAGACAAGTCGTCGGCAAGAAGCATCGTTTACGCAGTGGCTAAAGTTGACATCTCAGACCAGGTGCTTGCCAAGTTAGGATATTCAAAATAATTGACCTACTTTTGCACCATTCAAAAAATTAACACAACAAAAAAACAAACAATATGCTCAAGAAACTTTTAATCGCCGCACTCATGGCACTGCCTGTAGGAGTGATGGCACAGGAACTGAAAATCGCAACAGTCAACACTCAGGAAGTAATATCTGTTTATCCTGCATACGCCGAGGCACAGACACAGCTGGAGAAGCAGAGCAAGCAGTATGAGGACGAGTTGCTGAAACTCAACCAGGAGGGACAGAAGAAACTCGAGGAGTATCAGAAACTGGCTGAGGACAAGAACACAGACCCAGCGATACTCAAGGCACGCGAGGACGAAATAGGCGCGCTGCAGCAGAGAATACAGCTCTTCAACCAGAGCGCACGCGAGCAGCTTCAGAAGAAGCAGGAGCAGCTCATGGCACCTATCATCACAGCAGTGAGAAACGCCATAAGCGAAGTTGGAAACGAAGGCAAGTACACCTTCATCCTCGACCAGCAGGTGACATCGTTCCGCGCATCAAACGCGCCTGACGTAACTGCACAGGTGAGAAAGAAGCTCAACATCCCTGCAAACGCAAAGCCTGTGAACGTACCACAGTAACATTCGAACAACACAATAAAGAAAGCACTCCCGAAACGGAGTGCTTTTTTTGTTTGTAACATTTTTGTAACACAGGTGTAACGGGTGGGTAACAGAAGAGAGATTTATTTGCAGTGGAGATTGCAAAAAAGTACTAACCCAAAACCTGAAAAAAATGTTTCTGACTATTGTTGTGTTCATGATTATCCTCGCCCTGTTCGACCTCTACGTGGGCGTGAGCAATGACGCCGTGAACTTTCTGAGCTCCGCCATAGGAGCCAAAGTGGCGAAGTGGAGAACAATAATGATAATTGCGGCGCTGGGCATCATCATAGGCGCGCTGATGAGCGACGGCATGATGGACATAGCCCGCCACGGAATACTCGACCCCGACTATTTCACATTCAACGAGGTGATGATGGTATTCGTGGCAGTGATGATAACCGACGTGATAGTGCTGGACCTCTTCAACACGCTGAAAATGCCGACATCCACGACTGTGTCGCTCGTCTTCGAGCTGCTCGGCGCGGCATTCATAATATCTGTGCTCAAGGCAAGCGAGAACGCGAGCCTCAGCATAGCCGAGCTGCTGAACTTCGACAAGGCGTTCAGCGTGATACTCGCCATATTCACATCGGTGGGCATAGCCTTCTTCAGCGCGGTGATTGTGCAGTGGATTGCCAGAATGATATTCTCGTTCCACTACAAGGGCAAGGGCGCTGCCACCGTCATATTCGGCGCGCTGGCATTCACGCTGATAACGTACTTCATCTTCGTGAAAGGCATAGGGGCGCAGCTGGCGTTAGATGCCAAATGGATGGAGATGATGATAGCGTTCATATTCGTAGCATCGGCGGCTGTTACGGCTGTGCTGTACATCTGCCACGTGAACATATTCAAGATGATAGTGCTTCTTGGCACATTCGCCCTGGCAATGGCGTTCGCCGGCAACGACTTGGTGAACTTCATCGGCGTGCCGCTTGCTGGCGTCAGCTCCTATCTGGACTTCACAGCCAACGGCAGCGGCAATCCTGACACGTTCATCATGCACTCGCTGAGCGAGTCGGCTGAGACTCCGAGGATATTTCTCATAATAGCCGGAGCGGTGATGATAACCGCCATGTGGCTGTCGCGCAAGGCCAAGGACGTGGTGAACACGAGCGTCAGTCTGTCCAGCCAGGACGAGTCGGACAACATGTTCGGGTCGTCGCTGCCGGCACGCGCCATAGTCAGGAACGCGCAGAAAGTGTCGGAGTTCGTGGACAAGATGATGCCGAGGAAGATGAAGAACTTCATTAACTCACGGTTCAACGACAAAGAGATAATCTACGACGGCAACGGCGCGGCGTTCGACATGGTGCGGGCGTCGGTCAATCTGGTGCTTGCCGCATTCCTCATAATACTGGGCACTACCCTCACCCTGCCGCTCTCCACGACCTACGTGACATTCATGGTGGCAATGGGCAGCTCGCTCGCCGACAAAGCATGGGGACGCGAGAGCGCCGTGTTCCGTGTGACGGGAGTGCTGTCGGTGATAGGCGGATGGTTCATAACCGCCGGACTCACATTCCTCATCTGCTCCGTCATCTGCCTTATAATCTACAAATGCGGATTCGTAGCGATAATAATCCTGATGGCTGCATGCGTGACGATACTTGTGAAGAACAACTTGAAGAAACGCCGCTCGGCCGACGCAGAGTCGGACATGATATACTCCGCCATGATGAAAAGCCACGACCCCGTGATAATACACGACCTGCTGAACAAGCACGTGGCAAAGACACAGAGCGGCGCAGCCGAGTTCACAAGAAAGCAGATAAACGTGATACTCAACGCACTGTGCGACAACGACCCATCGAAACTCAGAAAGTCTGTGAGGGCGATTGACAAGAAGAAGCAGGAACTGAAAAAAGAACAGAAAAGAGAAATACTCTGCATGAGAAAACTGCCTGCCGAGGCGATAATCGAGCGCAACACATGGTTCTATCTGGGCATGAACAGCGCCGAGCAATACATGTACTGCCTGAAGCGCATGATTGAGCCTATAAAGGAGCATATAGACAACAACTTCACGCCGATGCCGCAGGAATACGCCGACGAGTGCAAGCCTATAATCAAGGAAGCCGAGGAACTGATGCGCATTGGCGCCGAGATGATAAAGGAAAGGAACTTCGCAGCATACGATGCCACAAGAGAAGAGGCGGAAAAATGCAAAAAACGGCTATCGGCACTGCGATACACGCATACCAAAAGAATGCAGTACGACAAGAACAAGGAGAATCTGCGCATATCGCTCGTGTACCTGAATACGCTGCAGGAAATGCAGATGATAATAAGCACCATGAGGCATCAGCTGAGAGCAAGCAAGAAATTCAACGAAGACTGATGGATATGCATGATTGACAAAAACATAGAGTTTACTATTTTTGTAGAAAAACATATCGCACATGGCAGACAGCAGTAAGAGAAGAATATTAGTTGTGGACGACGAGGAGGACCTCTGCGAGATACTGCGCTTTAACCTTGAGAACGAGGGCTACGACGTAGATACAGCCTTGTCGGCAGAGGAGGCGCTGAGCATGGACATCCAGCAGTACTCGCTCATACTGCTGGACGTGATGATGGGCAAGACAAGCGGATTCCAGATGGCGAAGCTGCTGAAACAAAACGAGCAGACCGCGAAGGTGCCGATAATATTCCTCACCGCACGAAACTCCGAAAACGACGCCGTGACCGGGCTGACACTCGGCGCCGACGACTATATCGCGAAGCCGTTCTCGCTGAGGGAGGTCATGCTGAGAGTGAGCGCAGTGATACGCCGCACCGCAGGCGACAGCGCAAAGGACGCCGAGAGCACGGAGGACAAGACGGTGAGTCACGAAGGGCTGGTCATAGACACTGTGTCGAAGACCGTGTCGGTGGATTCGCAAATCGTCGCTTTCACAAAAATCGAGTACGGACTATTGTTGACACTGCTGTCGCACAAGGACAGAGTCTTCAGCCGACAGGAACTGATTGAGAGAGCATGGCCGCACGACGTGGTGGTGCTGGATCGCACTGTCGATGTGAACATAACACGACTGAGAAAGAAAATAGGCAGATACGCCGACCACATAACGACACGTCCCGGATTCGGATACACATTCACAGACAAACTGACATGAAGCTGACTATAGGCGCAAAACTCTACATCATAGTGCTGACAATGTTCGTTGCCAACACCGTGGTGTTCTTGCTGTTTCAGCATAACCGCGAGAAGCAGTACAAGATAGAAATGCTCGACAAAAAGCTGGCGCAGATGAACGACGACGTGCACAGCAGCATGATGTGGCAGTACGACACAGCAAATGCGGTGAACATCATAAAACAGAACACCGAGAAAATCCGACTGACCATAATAAAAGGCGACGGCAAAGTGATATACGACAGCGATGTCGACAGATACGACACACTGCCCGACCACAGGCACAGAACCGAAGTGGCGAACGCCTTGAAGAACGGACACGGATACAACATAAACAGACAAAGCCAGACCACAAGGCACGACTACTTCTACTCCGCCACATACTACAAGGACAAGGACATAATCATACGAACCGCCTGCCCTTACGACATGGGCTTGATAGAGACGCTCAAAACCGACAGAGACTACATCTGGATAGCCATATCCACATTAGTGCTGCTGACAATGCTGCTGTTGCCGTTCATACATAAACTGAGCCGCAACATCAGAAACCTCAAGTCATTCGCCCACAAAGCCGACAACGGAGACACCGTGAAAACCGAGGAAATAGCCCAGTTTGCCGACGACGAGCTCGGCGAGATAAGCGAGCATATAATAAAGCTCTACATAAAACTGCAGAACACAAGAAAAGAGCAGGAGCACCTGAAAAGAGAACTCACGCAGAACGCCGCTCACGAACTGAAAACCCCTGTCGCAAGCATCCAAGGTTACCTGGAAACACTGACAAGCCAGTATGACAGAATGGACGAAACGACCCGGAAACGCTTTCTGGACAAGTGCTACACGCAAAGCGAGAGACTGGGCAACTTGGTGCAGGACATATCGACACTTAACAGGATTGACGACGGCAAAGAGCTGATAACATTCGAGGATGTGGACATAACACATGTGGTGAAAACAGTGGTGGCGGAGTCCGAAGCGCAGCTGGAGAAACGCGGCATGAAGTGCGAGATTCAGCTGCCCGCCAGCCTGCACATCGACGGCTCGCCGACAATGATGTACAGCATCTTCCGCAACCTGCTGGACAACGCCATAGCATACGCCGGAGAGAACACGACCGTAAGAATATCAGCCGCGCCGACAGACTGTCCCGACGACAACGGCGAACAGAAGCAAGAGCTGATATTCGAAGACAACGGCAACGGCGTGGAACAGGAGCACCTGCCACGGATTTTCGAACGGTTCTACAGAGTGGACAAAGGCAGAAGCCGCAAGAACGGCGGCACGGGGCTAGGGCTCGCCATCGTCAAGAATGCGGTGATGCTGCACGGCGGCACAATAACAGCGGAAACAGCCGACGGCGGCGGACTGAGATTCCGCATCACACTCACATGCAAAGGGTGAGCGAAGTGTGCAACCTCAATGATTTTTGCCTAAATTTGCAGACGAAAAAACGACAAAAGTAGATGACACTGAGCGACAAATCGGCACCAATAGGCATATTCGACTCCGGATACGGCGGACTGACCATCCTGCGCGACATACAGCAGAGAATGCCGGACAGAGACTTCATCTACCTCGGCGACAACGCGAGAGCGCCGTACGGCTCAAGGTCGTTCGACGTCGTTTACACATTCACACTGCAGTGCGTGCAAAGGCTTTTCGAGATGGGATGCCACCTCGTGATTCTGGCCTGCAACACTGCCTCAGCCAAAGCATTAAGAAACATACAGCAAAACGACCTGCCACGCCTCGACCCCGAGCGCCGAGTGCTGGGCATAATCCGTCCGACTGTGGAGCAAGTGGGACTCACGAGCCAGACAAGACACATCGGACTTGTGGGCACGACCGGCACTGTGCAGTCGAAGTCGTATCCGCTTGAATTCAAGAAACTGTACCCCGACATAACCGTCACCGACAAGGCATGCCCGATGTGGGTGCCACTTGTGGAGAACAACGAGCACAACGGAGACGGAGCCGACTTTTTCGTGAAAAAGTATATCGACGAACTCATAAAAAAAGACGAACAGATTGACACACTGATACTTGGATGCACACACTACCCTCTTCTGATAGAGAAGATAAAGAAATATCTGCCCGAAAGAGTCAGAATCGTGTCGCAAGGCGAACTGATAGCAGAATCGCTCGAGAACTATCTGTCGAGACATGAGAACATAAACGCCAAATGCACAAGAAACGGTGTGACAAAATACTACACCACGGAGTCGGTCGAGAAATTCAACGAGGCGGCATCCATATTCCTGAACAAGAAAGTGGAAGCGCAGCACCTTGAAGTCATTTAGCAAAAACAGAAAAACTCAGCCCTTGGATATAAAGTCCAGGGGCTTTTCTTTTTGATAAAGAACCGAACCGCAATATTATAAAAAAGACAAAGCGAATAAACAAAAACGAACATTTTGCGTATCTTTGCACGCTCTTAATGAGAAAGATAACATTTTTAACAATATAAACACAAAATGAGCGAAATTCGTAACATTGCAATCATTGCTCACGTTGACCACGGAAAGACAACACTCGTGGATAAGATGCTGCTCGCAGGAAAGCTGTTCCGCGAGAACGAGGCACACGAGGATCTCTATATGGACAACAATGACCTTGAGCGCGAAAGAGGTATAACCATTCTATCTAAAAACGTTTCCATAAACTACAAGGACACAAAGATAAACATCATCGACACTCCGGGCCACTCCGACTTCGGAGGCGAGGTGGAGCGCGTGCTCAACATGGCTGACGGCGTTCTGCTGCTCGTCGATGCGTTCGAGGGACCAATGCCACAGACACGTTTCGTGCTGCAGAAGGCACTTGAACTCGGACTGAAGCCTATCGTCGTAGTGAACAAAGTGGACAAGCCAAACTGCAACCCTGAGGCTGCACAGGAAGCTGTGTTCGACCTGATGTTCAACCTCGAGGCTACAGAAGAGCAGCTCGACTTCCACACTGTTTACGGCTCAGCCAAGAACAACTGGATGGGTCCGGACTGGAAGACTCCAACCAGCGACATCAACTATCTGCTCGACTCTATCATAAAGTACATTCCTGCGCCTAAGGTGCTCGAGGGCACTCCTCAAATGCTCATCACTACGCTTGACTACTCGTCATACGTAGGACGTATCGCCGTAGGACGCGTGCACAGAGGCACACTGAAGTCTGGACAGAGAATATCGCTCGTTAAGCGCGACGGCACTATCGAGAAGCAGACCATCAAGGAGCTGCACGTATTCGAGGGACTCGGCAGAAAGAAGGTGGACAGCGTGACTTCGGGAGACATCTGCGCTATCATCGGTCTGGAGGACTTCGAAATCGGCGACACCGTAGCCGACATCGAGAACCCAGAGGCGCTGAAGCCAATCAAGGTGGACGAGCCAACAATGAGCATGGTGTTCGCAATCAACGACTCGCCATTCTTCGGCAAGGAAGGTAAATTCGTGACATCACGCCACATACATGAGCGTCTGACCAAGGAGCTCGACAAGAACCTCGCTCTGAGAGTGCAGAAGAGCCCAACCGACGACAAATGGAACGTCTTCGGACGTGGTGTGCTCCACTTGTCTGTGCTCATCGAGACTATGCGCCGCGAGGGATACGAGCTGCAGGTAGGACAGCCGCAGGTTGTGATGAAGGAAATCGACGGCGTAAAGTGCGAGCCTATCGAGCAGCTTTCTGTCAGCGTGCCTGACGACTCTGCAGGAAAGGTCATCGAGTTGGTTTCTACAAGAAAGGGCGAACTCATTTCAATGCAGTCTAAGAACGAGCGCACATACCTCGAGTTCACAATCCCGTCAAGAGGAATCATCGGACTGCGTACCAACCTGCTGACAGCAACAGCCGGCGAGGCAGTCATCTCATACCGCTTCATCGACTTCGAGCCTTACAAGGGCGAGATCGTCAGAAGAAACAACGGCTCTATCATCGCTATGGAGACAGGAACAGCATACGCATACGCGCTGAACAAGCTGCAGGACCGCGGACGCTTCTTCATCTCTCCACAGGACGAGGTTTACGCCGGACAGGTTGTGGGCGAGCACTGCAAGGAAGGCGACTTGGTGGTTAACGTAACTAAGTCTAAGAAGCTGACCAACATGCGTGCTTCCGGCTCAGACGAGAAGGTAGCTCTTGCTCCTCCAGTTGTATTCTCGCTTGAGGAGGCTCTGGAATACATCAAGGCCGACGAGTATGTCGAGGTTACACCTCAGTCTATCCGTCTGCGCAAGATAATCCTCGACGAGAACGAGCGCAAGAAGCTGCGCAACGCTAAGGACTAATAATTTAGCAACACACAATAAAAAGCTGAACCCGAAAGGATTCAGCTTTTTTTGTTTGTCTTTTTTTACGCAACCGTTAATCGCGAGGCGACACTACAATCCACTCGCCATTCTTCTTTACAACCACGCCTTCCTCCGTGTACTTTATGTCCTCGTTCTCACACGGAATAAGCAGTTCGCCGAGCTCGTTCATCAGCCCCCATAAAGCATTCATACTGACGAAGAAATACGTATGAGTACCATCAGCGAATACCGGAGTAATGGCATCGTAAAGTGGCTGGGTGACCATGTTTCCGTTCTGTGCAAAGAGTGCGCGCTTGCCGTCCTTGTGTCCTATGGCAAAATTTGTCAATATCGTAGGAAGAATGTCGAAGTTGTCCCAATCGTTTTTCACAGTGAGCGACCATGTGCCGACATTGTCACCTTTAGTAATAAGTCCCCAGCGCCATGTTTTACCTTTCTTCTGACCAACGGCTATCGGAGCATCCTTGGCAACACACTTCACCGAGTCGTATTTAAAAAACTCAACTCTCTTTTTCGCAAGATTGACACTGCCAACCTTGCCTTTTTCCATGTCAAACACACCCCACTTGTGCCCAAGCCACCTTTGTACGCATACAGCTCGATGATTATACATAATCATGCCTGTGAAAGTTGAAGATGCAGGCTCGTCAAAAGCCCATTTCCTTGAATTATCGTCCCAAATAGAGTAATAACCGTCTGTGCCTATCGCTATGACAAATCCACCTTCCCCACCGCCTGGCACATCATACAATTTCTGCGCCGCCGCATTCATCTGCGCATTTCTCGCGAACCTGTCTGGCAGACTGGTCAGATATGACGAAAGCATCGTTGTCGCCAACGAACTGGTCAAAGAGGAAACGACCGCAGCTGTGGAAGTGGATGTCGAAGAAGATGATGATGGTGTCGTAATTCCTGGTGCAGAAGATTTACTGCCGTAAGGACAACCTGGATTATGTGAATAAGGATTTGATGTTCCGCATGCAGCGCACACGCCTTTGCTGGCAGGAGGCACACTCGCCGAGCCAGCCATGTTTTTCAATTGACCATAAGCACTCTGTGCGTAAGAGCCGCTTAAAACGACAAAAGACAAAACGAAGAAAAATATTAGCCTTTTCATAGTCGTAATTTTTAGAAACGTAACATCGTAAAGATGTGAATTTGTAATGTTAAAATCAATAGTTCAAACAAAAAAGGCCCGAATGTCAAAACATCCGAGCCTTGAATTGATAATGTTTCCGTCTTACATGTTTTCCTTCTTAACCTCAAAGTACGCTTGCGGATGGCGGCATGCTGGACATTCCTCCGGAGCCTTCTTGCCCTTGTAGAGGAATCCGCAGTTGCGGCACTGCCAAACCACATCCTCGTCCTTCTCGAACACCTTGCCTTCCTGCAAATTCTTCAGGAATGCGAGGTAACGCTGCTCGTGTCCGAGCTCAGCCTTGGCTATGTTGCGATACATCTCGGCTATCTCAGGAAAACCTTCCTCGTCAGCCACATCGGCGAAATGAGGATAGTCCTTCTCCCACTCCTCGCGCTCGCCGTCGGCTGCGGCAGAGAGGTTCTCCATCGTGTTGCCTATCTTTCCTGCAGGATAAATAGCTGTTATCTCCACCATTCCGCCCTCGAGATATTTGAACATTCTCTTGGCATGCTCTTTCTCCTGATTCGCAGTCTCCTCGAATATGGCGGCTATCTGCTCATATCCCTCCTTCTTTGCCACCGATGCGAAGAATGTGTATCGGTTTCTCGCTTGCGACTCGCCCGCGAACGTTGTCAGCAAGTTTTTCTCGGTCTGCGTTCCTTTGATTGATTTTCCCATAGTGTTTTGATTTATTGGTTAGCGTGTAAATATATGAAAAAGGCTCGAATGAACAACATTCGAGCCTTTTATATTCTGTTTCTTTATTATTTAATAATAATCGTAGTTGCGGCGGTTGTTGTTGCGAATGTCCTTCGCCTCCATAAATTGCGCCTTGGTCTCATCAGAGAAGTGGAAATTCTCCTTTTCCTCCAACTCGCGTATTTTCTCTTCCTCCTCTTCCTGCTTAGCGCGTTCCATAGCCCGGAGTATCTCCTCTGGTATTTCCTCCTCCTGCACTGCGTTTGCGTCAGGGTACCCGAAGTGCAGTCTCATCAGGTTCCATGAGCGGATGTACTTGTTCTTGTATTTAGCAGGCTCCCATCGTGGCATTGTCGCCATGAATCGCTCAGCCTCGCGCTCAAACACCTGGTCGGTGTGTGTCAGGAATCTCACATTTGTGATTTTTCCGTTTCTCTCCACATAGAAAAGTGTGAGCACAGAGTATTTAACGCTGTCCTGAAGGTTTTTCGCAGGGTTTATTATTCTGCTCTGCATATAAACGTGGAGCAGCGAGTCGCCGCCTCTGAATCGTGCTGCTGTGTCAGGCTTCAGATTCAGCTCGTCGTCATCCTGTATTTCCTTCATTATCATTGCGAATTCCTTTGCCTTCTTCTGGTCTGGGCAATTGCAATCATCATCTTCCTTGCTCTGTGCGAATGCCGAAACGCAAGCCGCTACGACTGCGAGCAAGAGAAATAAGCTTTTAGATTTCATACGATTTAAGCAATTCATTGAATTATATGGCAAATATACAAGAACTATGGGAATAAAAAAGCAGAAGAAGCCAAATGTTTTGCGTTTGTGTATTTTAATACGGAAATTTTTCCTTAATTCTTTGCTATGAAACGTCCGAGTGATTAACTTTGTATTTCTTTATCATCATAACGAATATATAAAACCAACATCAAACTCAAATTCAAGATTTTATGAATTTATTCATTCTGAATTCGTCTATCGGACGTAAGCTGGTGATGAGCATCACCGGTCTATTTCTTATTTTGTTCCTGACATTCCACATGTGCATGAACTTGGTTGCGTTATTCTCAGCCGAGGCATACAACATGATTTGCGAGTTTCTCGGAGCAAACTGGTATGCACTTGTCGGCACCGCTATCCTTGCCGCAGGATTCATCATCCACATCATCTACGCTTTGATTCTGACAATTCAGAATCGCAAGGCGAGAGGCAATGACCGCTACGATGTGACAAGCAGACCTAAGTCTGTGGAGTGGGCATCGCAGAACATGCTTGCCTTGGGTATCGTTGTCCTGGCGTTCCTCGCACTGCACCTCTACCACTTCTGGGCTAAGATGCAGCTTGTGGAGTTGCAGCACATGGCTGGCGCAAACGTTGACACAAGCATGGTGACTAACGGCGCGTACCACATACAGCAGACATTCTCAAATCCTGTGAATGTAGTTCTGTATCTGATAGCATTCTGCGCTTTGTGGTTCCACCTCACTCACGGATTCTGGAGCGCACTTCAGTCTATGGGACTTGACAACAAGACTTGGTTCAACAGAGTGAAAAACATCGGAATCGCTTACGCTACTGTATTGATAGGCGGTTTCTCTCTTGTAGTAATCGTGTTCTTCATAAAGAGCCTTTGCGCATAATACAGAAAACCATTATTAATCAACCGACTAACGTATTAAAATCATGTCAATCACAATAGATTCAAAAATCCCAGCAGGACCGGTGTCTGAGAAATGGACCAATTACAAGGCGCATCAGAAACTTGTAAACCCTGCAAACAAGCGTAAACTTGACATTATTGTAGTAGGTACAGGACTCGCTGGCGCATCTGCGGCATCTACTCTTGCCGAGATGGGTTTCAACATCCTCAACTTCTGCATCCAGGATTCACCTCGCCGCGCTCACTCAATCGCAGCGCAGGGAGGTATTAACGCAGCAAAGAACTATCAGAACGACGGCGACTCTGTCTATCGTCTGTTCTACGACACCGTGAAGGGCGGCGACTACAGAGCTCGCGAGGCTAACGTTTACCGTCTTGCCGAGGTGTCAAACAACATCATAGACCAGTGCGTGGCACAGGGCGTGCCTTTCGCTCGCGAGTACGGAGGCCTTCTCGCCAACCGTTCATTCGGCGGAGCACAGGTTAGCCGTACATTCTACGCTAAGGGCCAGACTGGACAGCAGCTTCTGCTCGGTGCTTATTCATCACTCAACCGCCAGATAAAGGCAGGCAAGGTGAAGAGCTACAACCGCTACGAGCTGCACGACATCGTTATGGTGGACGGCAGAGCAAGAGGTATCATCGCCAAGAACCTCGTGACTGGCAAGTTCGAGAGATTCGCCGCTCACGCAGTAGTTCTGGCAACCGGAGGTTACGGAAACGCTTACTTCCTGTCAACTAACGCAATGGCCTGCAACTGCTCGGCTGCTATCGCGGCTTACCGCCAGGGCGCTTACTTCGCTAACCCTTCATACGTGCAGATACACCCAACTTGTATCCCAGTACACGGCGACAAGCAGTCTAAGCTGACACTCATGTCCGAGTCATTGAGAAACGACGGACGTATCTGGGTGCCAAAGGACATTGAGGACGCTAAGAAACTTCAGAAAGGCGAAATCAAGGGTTCCGACATACCTGAGGACAGACGCGACTACTACCTGGAGCGCCGCTACCCTGCATTCGGAAACCTCGTGCCACGTGACGTTGCCAGCCGTGCAGCCAAGGAGCGCTGCGACAAGGGCTTCGGCGTGAACAACACAGGACTGGCAGTATTCCTCGACTTCTCTGAGGCTATCAACCGTCTCGGAATCGATGTTGTGCGCCAGCGCTACGGCAACCTCTTCGACATGTACGAAGAGATAACCGACGTGAACCCAGGCAAGCTTGCAAACGAGATAAACGGAGTTAAATACTACAACCCAATGATGATCTTCCCTGCCATCCACTACACTATGGGAGGTATCTGGGTTGACTACGAGCTGCAGACTTCAGTCAAGGGTCTGTTCGCCATCGGAGAGTGCAACTTCTCTGACCACGGCGCAAACAGACTTGGCGCATCAGCGCTGATGCAGGGACTGGCTGACGGATATTTCGTATTGCCATACACAATACAGAACTACCTGAGCGACCAGATCACAGTGCCAAGATTCGACATCAACAGCAAAGAGTTCGTTGACGCACAGAAGAAGTGCGAGGACGCACAGCACGCTTTGATGAACATCAAGGGCAAGAGATCTGTTGACTCGCTGCACAAGGAACTCGGACACATCATGTGGGAGTACGTCGGAATGGGACGTACAAAAGAGGGACTTGAGGTGGCTCTGCAGAAACTAAAGGAGATAAGAAAAGAATTTGAGACTAACCTGTTCGTCCCTGGCACAGAGGAAGGCATGAACGTAGAGCTTGACAAGGCTTTCCGTCTGAAGGATTTCATTGTTATGGGCGAGCTCATCGCATTCGACGCGCTGAACAGAAACGAAAGCTGCGGAGGACACTTCCGTGAGGAGTACCAGACAGAAGAAGGAGAAGCTAAGCGCGACGACGAGAACTTCTTCTATGTAGGCTGCTGGAACTACCAGGGCGATGACAACAAAGCACCTGAACTGATAAAGGAGCCGCTGGAATACGAGGCTATCAAGGTGCAGACACGTAACTATAAATCATAACTTCTTAAAAACTTTAGACAATGGCTACAGAAAATATAATGAGAGTAAATCTCAAGGTTTGGCGTCAGGCAGGACCTAAAGAAAAAGGCGCTTTCGTAACTTACGAAAACGTAGAAACAACTCCTGATACATCTTTCTTGGAGACTCTTGACATTCTCAACGAGACTCTCGTGGAGAAGGGCGAGGAGCCTATCGTGTTCGACCACGACTGCCGCGAGGGTATCTGCGGCATGTGTTCGCTCTACATCAACGGACATCCACACGGACCAGCCACTGGCGCTACAACATGCCAGCTCTACATGCGTCGTTTCAAGAACGGCGAGACTATCACTGTCGAGCCATGGCGTTCGGCTGCGTTCCCTGTCATCAAGGACCTTATGGTGAACCGTAACGCTTACGACCAGATACAGCAGGCTGGCGGTTATGTGTCGTTCAACTGCGGCGGCGCACAGGACGCTAACGCAATTCCTATCTCTAAGGAGATAGCTGACGAGGCTATGGACTCAGCCACTTGCATCGGATGCGGTGCATGTGCTGCTGCCTGCAAGAACGGCTCAGCTATGCTGTTCGTTTCCGCTAAGGTAAGCCAGCTGGCACTTCTGCCACAAGGCAAAGTGGAAGCCGCAGCAAGAGCCAAGGCTATGGTGGCTAAGATGGACGAGCTGGGATTCGGAAACTGCACAAACACTGGTGCGTGCGCTGCCGAGTGTCCTAAGAACATCTCGCTGTCTAACATCGCAAGACTCAACAGAGAGTTCCTCTGCGCTAAGTTCAAGGACTAAAAACTAAGGAATTCTATACAGAAATCCCCTTCATCATTTCTGATGAAGGGGATTTCTATTTTTGATTTTATGCGTTGCAGAAACGCGGCGCGCTACGTTTCTACGATTGGTTATCGGGTACTTCAAGAACGCCTACCGAAACCGTCGAAGCCGCTTAACGTGCCAGCATAGTTCGTGAATCCCCCACGGAACAGCCTGCCGTAGCGTCCGCCATTTTTGTAATGGTTGCTAAGAAT
>CAMHCZ010000007.1 GCA_946183755.1 uncultured bacterium
TGTGCTGGCTATGAAGTGCGTGTCGGCAGTCAGTCCGTTTCGGCTGAAATACTCGTTGCGCGCACGGACTATTCCGTTGTAGTTCACGTCAATGTTCTGCACATAAATCCATGTGCGCACGCAGTTGTCCTTCACGCTCATGCCTTCCTGGGCGAGCATTCTGCCGTAGTCTGAGAATATGTGATTCATCTGCGCCTTGGACGTGGTCACGCCGGTGCTGTCCTTGTACGACGCCAGAAAACACTGGTCGTACTCGCCTCCGCGCACGACGGAGAACTCTGAATCGCCAGTCACCTCGACTCCGGTCTGCAGCCACAGCCACAGAGCCACCTTGGTGCCGTCGAGCGGAGGCTGCTCCACCACGGACACAGCGCAATTCTCGTCACCGATGGCAGCATTGAGCGCCGAAGCCTGGTTGGCGGCATCGCTCACGAAGAAGCGCATGAACACCGGTACAGCTCCGCACACCTCGTCCGACTCGAGCAACGTATGCTTGTGCGCCAGCACGTTGGCGAGTTGCTTTTCGAAAGAGCCGTCGAGCACATCGGCATGGATAATGGCATGACACTCTGACACCTTGCCGCACGAAATGCCGAATGTCTGTATGTTCTTTGTATTCATTCTGTTTATAAGTTTTGTATAGTCAGTTAGTTAGTCTTAATTCATTTTCGCTCCGGCGTTAATCCAGTCGCGCAGCAGTTTCTGGTTGTTATACTCCAGTCCGTCCACGTTGCTCACATGGTCGTAATGCCAAGGAAGCGCGCCGTCGGTCTTAGCCTCCGTGGCGACTCTGTACAGCACCGAGTTGTCCGCATCGCCAGCGACCACTCTCTTGCTGCCCGACACCGTCTTGGCGTCAACGCCCACCAGCTCGGCGTAGCTTCTCTCCTTGCCCACGAGGTGCATGTCGGCAGCCGCAGAGCCTTCGCCATGGCAGCGGAAGCACTTTCCCTTGCCGGCTATCAGTTTGCTGTATATGCCGCAATAGACGCCGACATCGCGTCCGTCAGCCTCGTAGAAAATCGTGTCGCGCGGGTCCCAGTCCGGGTTGTCCTGAAAGGAGAATATCGTGTCGTAGCTCACCACTCGCTTGTATATCGAGTTGATGGCGCACAGCTCCACGGTGGAAACCGAGTTCTCCATGCCCGAGAGTGTGATGTCGATGGACTCGGACGTAGGCGGGATTATCTTGGAAATCGTAGGGAAGGAGTCGCCCTCGGCAAAACCGGCGACGACAAGCGTGTAGCTCTTGCCGAGCTCGTTCCACGAAGAGGCGTTGGCAAGCGAGCCTGTCACCTTGACGACATAACCGTCCTTGAACGTCACCGCCGACGACGTCTTTATGTCGCCGTCGTCGCACGACGAGACCGTCAGAGCCAGCGCCGACATAAGCCCAAGCAATATTTTCGAGTGTTTATTCATGACTTTCTGCATTAACAATCATCAGAAACTGTACTGAAGCTGGATAACGCCCTTGTGCATAGACAATCCAAGGTCGTCGAGGTCACGATCGAGCTGAGTCTCGTGTCCCGTGCGGCCTGTGAACTGATACATGGCTTGCAGTTTCAGGTTCAAGCGGTTGAAGAAATAATTGAAGCCCACGGCAGGCATATTCAGGAATCCGTCGGCATCGAGGGCGTTGCGGTCCATGAAGTCGTAGCGGAGCGCCGCCTGCAGGCTCTTCGTTATGAAGTAGCCGCCCTGGATGTAGCCGCCCACATAGTCGTAGGACTCGCTTATCTTCTGGCGCTCGGTGAATCCGACGTGCATGTAGTAAGCCTCGCCCGCAAGGTAAAGCCTCTTGTAGAGCCACGACACCTCGAGCCCGGCGCGCGTGTCGTTGGTGCTCTCGTTCTCGCTCTCCACGTTTATGTTGCCGGAAAGAGCCACAAGCAGCTTGTTCTCGTTCAGACGGTTAGGGTCGCCCTGTGTCGATGGCATAACGCCGAACGGCATATACGAGATTCGTCCACCGTAGAGCAGCGACGGTATGTGCCAGTCGTCGCTGAAGGTCTTTGTGGCGAGGTTGGTGGATGCGCCTGTGCCGTTCCACACGCCCACCTCGTAGCCGAACTTTCCGCCCACAAGTCCGTGCACCTCCACGCCCAAGTCCCAGCCTGTGCTCATGGACGGCGTGACGGCGTTCAGCACATACGGCATGATGACCTCGGCTGTGAGCGACGTCGGCATGGCTGGCATGAGCGTACCGCCAAGAGTCGTAAGGAACGCATGAGTGAACGGTGTCTTGAACTTGCCCACCTTGACAGCGAACGGGTCAACGACCTTGACGTCGAACCACGCCTGCTGAAGGATTTTCGCTCCGCTCGCCGCCGCGTTAATAGAAAGGTTGAACGACACCTTGTCGAACGCCTTGCCGGTGAATCCGAGCACAGCGTAAGGCACAGAGAAACCGGAATTCTCTATGTTGTCCTGGTTATACGCCTTGTCCAGTCCCTCGTCGTCATACCAGTTAAAACTTCCGGCTGTCTGAACCATGAGGTAAGGCTTGAACACGAAGTCGCCCTTCTTTGACTGAATCGAAAAGCCCTTGCGCCCAGCCAACGACACAACGCCGTTCTCCGTGTCCTCTTCTTCCTGCTGCGCCATCGACGCCAACGGCATCGCGAACGCCAACATTGATGCTAATAGAATCTTCTTCATTTTTATGATGTTTATTTATTGATTTTCGTTTGGTTTACAATGAGTTGAGGAACGCCAGCAACGCATCACGGTCGCTCTTGCTCATCTTCTTGAATATGTTCTTTGAAGCCTCGCCCTCGCCTCCGTGCCACATTATCGCCTCGGTCAGGTTGCGTGCGCGGCCGTCGTGCAGGAAGTATGTGTGTCCGTTGACCACCTTCTGCAGTCCGATGCCCCACAGCGGCGTCGTGCGCCACTCGTTGCCTCGCGCCAGTCCGCTCACATAGTTATCGTTCAGTCCCACGCCCATTATCTCGGAGCCCATGTCGTGCAGCAGGTAGTCGCTGTAAGGGTGTATGGTCTGGTTGCCGAGCCATGGCAGTCGTGTGCCGTTGAGCAGCGTGCTGCCGCCTGGACGTGTGTGCAGTGTCGTGACGTGGCAGAGGTGGCACTTGGCCTTGTAGAACATCTGCTCGCCGCGCTTGACGGTCGGGTCGTTGACATTGCGCCTTGCCGGCACGCCCAGCGCCTGCATGTACAGGTCCACGTCCTCCATGTCCTCGGTCGTGACCTCAAGCTCGTTGTACGACAGTCCCATCATCGCGCCTTCGTTCATCTGCGTCTGTCCCTCGCATATCTCCTCGGGGAAGCGCGAGCTGGTGTAACCCATGTCGCTCGAGAAACCGAGTTCCACAGTCAGGTCGGCGTGCTGAGCCTTGTTGCCGCTCAGTCCGAGCTGATATTTTCCGCGCTCGGTTATGTAGTTGCACCTGCCCGATATTCCGTACTCGGGGTAGTTGCTCTTGGCCGCCAGCGCCTCTATCTCCTTCGGGTCAAGAGCCATCATCTGCCCCATGCCGACGTGCCTGAGCGGTGTGCGCACCGTGATGAACAGATCCTCCGGCGCTATGCTGTCGGCGTACCATTCGGTTATCTCGTAGGTGAAGTAGCAAAGCTGGTAAGGCTCGCCGTCGGGGAACGTGAAGTCCTCGTAATGCTTCTCCGCCTTGAACTTGCCTTCGGGCTTCACACCGTAGATGGACTGGTCGTGCAGCACACGACCGTAGTTCTGGAAGAATTTGCCGTTCTTGCGGCTGATGTAAACAAGGGCGGTCGTCATGCCTGCCACGCCGCTGCCCTCCTTGCTCGTCCACATGGCTGGCGTAGTGCTGCCTGTGTTGTGGTGGCAGCTTCCGCAGCTGTATCCGGCATAGACAGGGCCAAGTCCGCTGTTCTCGGTCGGTCCGTCGTCATAGAGTTGGTCGCCGCGGTTGAAACGCGTGAACGTCGTCCCCGTCACCCATGGCGCCTCGGTGTCGTAGGCGTGGGACGTGCTCGAATAGATGGTTGATGTGCCAGCCGACAGCGCATAGCCTTCCTTGGCCTCGACATACTCCACGCCGTCATCCTCGCACGACGAGAACATTATCACATAAACAGACAAAAAGAAAAATAACCTTATGGCACTTTTCATGAGTAATTGATTATTAATGGTTTGCCTTAAAGCGCACTTATGAAAAAAGACTTGTATTAAACCGCTTGTGACAATCCGTTTTTTATTATACCAGCAAAGACGGAGCCTCGGTCGAAGTGACCGACAGCACCGCCTATGCGTTTGAGTTTCAGAGTATTGTGCTTATCACAGCACAGGCTCAGTATTTATTAATCCTTCACTGTGCGCGCTTTTCCGTCCTTGAAGATGAGGAACTCAAGTGTGTGGAATCCGCGTATAGCCTGAGCTGCCTCTATCGACGCGCTTTCCTCGTCGTACTCGCCTGTCCAGCCGAGAGCAGAGAAGTCGCCGTTCTTGATGATGGCTACGATGTCAGACTGCGACAATGGCCATGAGTCCATGTTTGGGTCGAGGCCCTTGTCGGCCACTGGTCCGAAGAGGAACGCCTCGCTTGACTCCCATGGCTCACGGGCTGCGAGCCAGAGTTCAGCCAATGCCTCGAACTTGCTGTTTGACGGTGCTGCAACGAATGCGTTAACACCAGCGAGCAGAGCCGCATTTGCCTCAGCAAGCTCCTTGTATGTAGGCAGAACAACGTTGTCAACATAGTTCACGTTAACTTGCTGGAGTGTTGCTTCTGGTATCGCGCTTATGTCAATCTTCTCAAGAGCGTCCTTAAGTGCAGCGCAAGCATCCTGAGCCGCGATAGCCTCATTCGAGTTGATGTTATTACGGAAAGGCTGAGGAATAGCGAGTATCGCGTTGATGGCTGCTGTTATCTTTGCGTCAACGTCGGCTGCTGTCGCCGCGTCAACCGCAGCTATGGCATTAATGAGGGACTTCTCAGACTTTGTTCCGTTCGTAGTGCCGTAGAATGCATTCTGTATTGACTTGATATTGTTCGAATAGTCAACACGTGAGTGCCAGCTGTACCATGACTCAACTGCGTAGAGAGCGTCGGTCTGCTTGCCTGCTGCGAACAGAGCCACTGGGTCGCCGATCTTAGCCTCGCCCACCTCATTGGCGATGTCGATACATCCGTCAATTATCTGCTGTGTCGCGTCCTCGACCGCAGCAAACGAAGACGCGCCTGCCTGGCCAGCCGACTTGAAGTTGGAAGCGTAGGATGCGCCACCGTCGTAGCTGACGTTCCAGTCATTGTAGAGCTCTGTTGCGTCTGCGTTAAGGTAAGTTGCCACAGCCTGCATGTACTTGCCCCAGTTCTCAGCGTTGTCCGCCGCATAATCAAGAGAATCAGCCGCTGTAGATGCCGAAGTGGAACGTACAGAAGACTTGTCCTTGTCGTCGTCGCATGACGCCAGCGACATTTGCATTGCCACGCCCATCACGAGCGCGATTGCGTAAATAAATCTTTTTTTCATAAGTCTATTTGTTATTTTATTTGGTTAGTGTTATTTCTTGGCGAACCATCCGACATAAGCTATGCCGATGGACAGGTCGTTCTCTGTGTTTATCTTGGTTCCGCTCACGACATAGCCGTTGTTCTTGAACGGATTGTCGGTGCCGAAGTGGCGTGTCGTCCAGTCGAGCTTGACCACGAGATTAGGAAGCGCGAACCAATTCACGCCGACAGTCCACATAGCGACCTCGGTTCTTGGGTCCGAAGTCTTGACATCGTCCTTCCACTGCGGATTGTAATATTCGTAGCGAGCGAAAGGCAGTATCTTTATCGGTTTCTTCGAAGGTATGAACGCGCCGATGTTTATGCCCACCTCAGCAGCGTAGCTCACTGCCTCGTGATACGGAATCGTGCCGCTCAGCATTCCCGAAGGCGATGTGATTATCGGTGTGTATTTCGCGCCGGTGAATCCTGCCGTCTTGGCGAGTTTATCGACATTGCCGACATTGCCGTAAAGGAAGTTTCCACGAGCCACGACATACTTGTTCTTATACTCTGCGTCTGCCGAATACAGCCGCACCGGCAGCGACAGCGAGTTGTACTTGTATGGCTTGATGGCGTTCTTGCCGGCGTCGCGCAGATAATACCAGCTGCCGCCGACTCTCAGTCCTGGCACGCCGTTGTAGTTCACACGAGCCACATACGCCGGGCAGCTGAAGTTGTCTTCCTCGAATATGCCTTGGCTCGCGCCTCCCACGAAGTCGTAGCGGTCAAACTCATCGGCAGTGAGCCCTGTCACCACCTGCAGCTGATAATCGAAATTGTACCAGCCCTTGCCTAACGAGCCGAACAGTTCAAGTCCGGTCTCGTGCCATGTCGAAGGGATTATCTTGGTCTCGCCCTCCGGACGGCGTGTGCCGAAGAAGTTGATTGGCTCGTGGTGCGAGTTAGTCAAGCCTACCGGAACTATAATGTGTCCCGCACGGACATTCAGTTCCTTGAATATCGTCGCTGTTATATGAAACTGCTCCAGGGCGACCTCACCGCCCTTCTCTATCTCGAGCTCCGCCTCTCCGTTCTCCGAGCCTGTGCCTATCTCATACTCAAACGTCGAGCCCGTACCTCCGGACTCGAACTCAACCTCCGCGCCCATCTGAAACCAGCGGTTGAACTTGTAGTCGCCAGCCAGCACGAAGCGAGGTATCGCGATCCGTCCTTTCTCCTCCCGGTAGTTGCCGTATGGCGCATTGAAGCGGTTGGGGCCGTAGTCCATATAACTCGCCCACATCTCGCCGTAGCCTCCTACACGAAACTTCGAGAAATCCTCGTTGTCGTTATACTCCTTATTAAAACCAAGCACCACCTTGGACTTCTTCTTTTTGTCACCTTTATCGTGCTTGTCGTAATGTCCGCCGCCGCGTGTAGCGCCAGTCTGGCCATCGACCGCCTCAAATCCTCTTTGCGACGCCTCTATAGCCTCCACTCTTTTCAGCAGAGAGTCATAAGCCGCACGGCTGACAACATCGGCCGACTGCGACTTGGCATAAAACTGCGTCATCAACACGCAAAGCGCTAATAAACAAGGCTTAAGAATTCTCATAATAGGTTCTTGTTTTTCTTTTTTTCACCGATGCAAAGGTATTTCCGCCCAAAAGCCACCACAATCACTACAAATGATGATTTTGCTGCCAAGGCATATACCTATTTTTTGTTAGTCTTGCGCATTAGCCATGTCTTAACGATTCCCAAATACGCCGTAAAACACACAGAAACAGCGCTTGCGATTGACTTTTTTGCAGAAAAGCACTATCTTTGAGAGTTTGAATTATCCTCACAAAATGTGACCGCATGGGAAACATCACAATCAAAGACAAGACATTCAGACCTTACATCACAGCCAAGCAGCTGGAAGCCATCGTGGACAGAGTCGCCGATGAGATAAACAGGGACATCGAAGGCAAGAAGCCGATTTTCCTCGCCACACTCAACGGAGCGTTCATGTTCGCGGCGGACCTGCTGAAAAGGATCAAGAATACCGATTGCCAGATATCATTCATTAAAATATCATCATACTCGGGAACCGAGACCACCGGCAATGCAAAGGAACTGATAGGGCTGAACGAGGACATAAGCGGAAGGACTATCATCATACTCGAGGACATAATCGAGACCGGCATCACCATGAGGAACATACTGGACAAACTCGCCACACATAACCCCAAGGAGATAAAAATAGCCACGCTTTTCTTCAAGCCGCAGAAGCTGAAAGTGGAAGGCATAGCCCCAGACTATGTGGGAATGAAGGCCGCGGACGAGTTCATCGTCGGATACGGACTGGACTACGACGGATACGGCAGAAACCTCTCCGACATCTACATAGCGACAGAATAGAATAGAATAGAACACAAACAACAATTTATAATCTAACAAAAACAAAATGAAGTATTTAGTATTATTCGGCCCTCCAGGATCAGGCAAGGGCACACAGAGTGAGAACATCATCAAGAAGTATGGTTACGCGCACATCTCTACAGGCGACGTGCTGAGAGCCGAGACTGCAAACCAGACTCCGCTCGGAGTAGAGGCTAAGAAGTTCATGGACGCTGGACAGCTCGTGCCAGACAGCCTCATCATCGACATGCTCGCCAAGACTATGGACAGCTACACCGACGCAAAGGGCATCATTTTTGATGGATTCCCAAGAACTGTGGCTCAGGCTCAGGCACTCAAGGAAATGCTCGGCAAACGTGGCGCCGACGTCACTGTCATGATTAACCTGCAGGTGGACAACGACGAGCTCATCAAGCGTCTGCTCGAGAGAGGAAAGACTTCCGGACGTTCCGACGACAACCTGGAGACCATCAAGAAGCGTCTCGACACATATAACAGCCAGACTGCGCCTGTTATCGACTTCTACAAGGAGGACGGCAAGCTAGAGAACATCAAGGGCGTTGGCTCTATCGATGACATCTTCAACGCTATAAGCAAGGTGATCGACGCTAAGTAAAAAGAAACTCCCCTTAAATCTAACACTATGAAAAAACACATTTTGACAACAACAGCGCGTCTGTTCGCAGCATTCGTCTCTGCGCAGAACGTGCCTACTGCCGAAATACAGAAAGAGGTTGACGCGCACTTGCAGAACCTGCCTTTCGCATCTTTCTCCATCAAAGTTCCTTCTTTCGGAGCTAAGGTTTACAACATCAAAGACGCTGGAGCTGTGGGCGACGGCGTGACAGTGAACACCGAAGCCATAAACGGAACAATCAAGAAATGCTCGGAGGCTGGAGGCGGCACAGTAGTCATACCAGCCGGACTGTGGAAGACCGGACCTATCACCATGATGAGCAACGTGAACCTTCACTTGCAGGCTGGTGCCATGGTCGTGTTCAGTGCCGACCCTAAGGACAACCCTATCGTCGAAGGTAAACTCGCAGCTCGCATCAACGGTGAGAACCTTAAGAACATAGCCATCACAGGACAAGGAATCTTCAACGGAAACGGCTCTGAATTCCGTCCTATCAAGCGCGAGAAGCTAACAGAAAAGCAGTGGAATAAACTTAAAGGAGGTGAATTATCTGCAGATGGCAAGGTTTGGTATCCTGTCAAAGGCGTAGCTGCCAACGAAGCTAAGCTCAAGACTCTTGACACCAAGACTTTAACCGGCGCTGCTGCAGAGCCATACAGAACTGGAATAAAACGCCCTTATCTCATAAATATTGAGAAAGTTCAAGGCATGTTGGTTGAAGGTGTTACATTCATGAACTCTCCACACATCACCAATATGCTCCGCAACATTGACGGACTCGTGATGAAGGACGTGAAGGTGCTGAACGAATGGTGGTTCCAGAACGCCGACGGACTTGACATAAGCGTTTGCCGCAACGTGCTGATGTACGGTTGCACAGTGAACACCGGTGACGACGGCATCTGCATGAAGTCGTCAAAGAGCTCAGCAAACGGCCGCCAGTTCGGACTTGAAAATATTGTCATAAAGGACTGCAAGGTTTACCACGCGCACGGCGGATTCGTAATCGGTTCCAACACCGACGGCGGCATGAACAACATTCTCGTGCAGAACTGCGATTTCTCATGGTCTGACGTCGGTCTTCGTTTCAAGTCAGGCAAAGGACGTGGCGGACGCGTCCAGAACATCTACTGCCAAGACATATTCATGAAGGACATTGCCGAGTCCTGCATCGAGTTCGAGCTTACATATGAAGACAAGGCTGTCAGCGGAACTGCTGTTGACAAGAACCTTAGCTTAGCTCCTGACTTTGCTGGATTATACTTCAGCAACATCTACTGCGACGGCGCAAAAAGTGCTATCAGCATAGGAGGAACAGCAGACCTTAATGTCAAGAATCTTGAGTTCAAAAATATGATAATAAGCTCAAATTCCGGAGTTGACGCATTCAGATCTCAGAATGTAACATTCGACAATGTGCAAATAAACTCTCTGCTCAAACCAGTTTATAAGCTGAACAAAGCTGAGAACATCACATTCAAGAACATCCCATCAGTACCTGAGAATGGAACTTTTGCCAAGATCCTCAATGCCGAGACCAAGAACATCGTGTTCCAAGGAGGCAATGTTAAGGCAGCAAACGTTGAGATTCTCAACGGAGCAGAAACTTCTCAAGTCAAGTTCAAGTAAGACAAACTAACGCAAACTACAAAGTCCCTCAAGATTGATTCCTGGGGGACTTTTTTTGTGTTCTTAAAAGATGGCTTGAGCGTTTTATATTCATACGTATATTTGTAGCTCAGAGGATGGTTACAGTTTATTTGCGGAACAAATCCTTACTATACATCAGAAGCAAAACGACCTATTAGACACTTATGGAACTGACGAATTCACAGCTGCTGCTATCGGTGGCATTCAACGAAGCGGGGATAAGAAAACAGGAAGCCGTAGCCTTGCTGACTTTGCTAGACGAGAAAGAAGTGGAGAAAATCCTGGACCAATTGGACGTAATAGTAGAAGATTGTCAGAGATTTCCAACGGAACAGGAGATAATGAATATAATCTTTCCGATACTCAAGGCAAAGAAGACGGAAGATTAGACACTCCCGTCTGGCTAATCTATGAAAATAAAAAAAGCAGGACTCCAATTACTGGATATCCCGCCTTTCCACAATTAACTAACTATCTTGGCAGCAAAGATGGAAGTTTCAAGCGATATTTGATGTTGTCAACTATGGAAAAAACTTATCAAGTATATCAAAAAGTGCCGATTATCAGCGTCCGATAGGTTGGACAACTTCTCTCATCGCCTTATTCAACTCCAAATACATATAATTCGGATTAGACGAATTGCCGAAGCGCGACTTGCACAACGAGTACTTCTCATTAGCCACATCCATGGCATGATTGAATTTCGCCAACGACTTATTATGAGCGCCTATCTCGCCGAGTTCCCTCTCCGCCTCATTCACATCCACAGTGCCTATAATCGTCGTCTCTAAAAACGAGCATTTCGTATGCTTCTTGTCCAAATAAAAGCCTAAGAACATGTGGCCTGGCACACGGACAAGCACCGGATCTATGCCAACGCCCTTAAGCACACTGGCGAACAGCACTGTACCGTCAACGCAGTTCAGCTGCTTGGACTTGAACGAGTCGTCTATCAGCCTGACTCTCTGTGTGAACAACGACTGCGACGAAAGGCTTGTGTTCGTGAGCGAACTGTACTTGAAGCCTCGTTTCTGCAGCGCATACCATATCGCAAAGACCTCCTTTTTCACCCTTGCCGGTCCACCGAACTGGTAGCCGACGAACTGCTTGACAATGCCCGTCTGCAATGCGTCATGAAGGATCGAGTCTATCATGCTGTTCTCCTCGTCCACATAAGCCGCGTAAAAATAGCTTGTGCTGTGGTACTTGCCCGAATGGTCGCGATACCCAAGCAGGCACTCATTGACGCTCCTCATCGAGAAAGAACGGCTCTTGTAACTGTGGTCCAGGAATCCCTTGTCAATCTCCACGCTCAGTGTGAAAGGCTTCGGCTGCTTGTTGGCACGCAAGGCATCGTATTTCCATATTATGTCGGGATAAGCGACATAGGTCTGTCCCATTTTCTCCGCCACAACTTCGTAAACCGACTTGTGGAAAAACTCTGTCTCATTTATTATTATGCGGACTCTCGCATTGGGCGACGTATTCCTGAACTTGATGGCGAAAGGGCTTTTCGAACTGCCTATAACGTTCGTGTCGTTCTTCACGATGGTGGAACGGTCGGTATTGGCAGTGGAAATCACAACCGACGGAAACACATTGCCATAAAGGTCGTCCTCAATGCTCCAGTCTGTATTGAAAAACGCCGCATGCACATAATAGCCCGCCACAGCAAGCACACATGCCACCAACAGCACGATAAAGCCTCTCTTATAGAAGCGTCCTCCTATTCTTCTTCGTTTCATTTGTCCGTTGCTATTACACCGTCTCTTGTATGATTCTCTAAGTTTATGCCGTCTATTATAGACATCAGTTCGTCATAACCCTCGGCGCGGAGCATCGCCACACGCACGTCGCGGAAATGAGGAATACCCTTGAACACCGGCGACGCTGCCAGATGTCTGCGGCTATGCAGTATGCCACGGCGCTCGTCTAATTTCTCGATATTGCTATCGACAAGCCCCTTTAGTATCTCCAGCTTCTCCTTCCAGGTCAGTTCCTCCGGCATCACACCACTCTTCAGATACGACTTCACATCTCTGAACAGCCAAGGCGCTCCTATCGTCGCACGGCCTATCATCACGGCATCAACTCCGTACTTGTCGAAACATTCCTTCGCTCTCTCCGGCGTTGTCACGTCGCCATTGCCGATTATCGGTATCTTGATGCGCTGATTGTTCTTCACCTCGCCTATAAGGCTCCAGTCCGCCTCGCCCGTGTACATCTGCTCACGCGTTCTGCCATGCACAGTCAGCGCTGCTATGCCGCAGTCCTGCAGCATTTCAGCTATGTCAGTTATACCCCTGCCGCTTCCCGGTTTTGCGGCCTCCGGGTCCCACCCCAAACGGGTCTTCACTGTGACAGGCACCTTGACAGCGTTCACCACCGCCTTCATTATCTCCAGCATCAGAGGAATATTCTGCAACAGCCCGGCGCCGGCTCCTTTGCCAGCGATTTTCTTCACTGGGCATCCGCAATTTATGTCTATGACATCGGGATTTGCCGCTTCGGCTATGCGTGCAGCCTCCGCCATTATCTCCGGGTCACGGCCGTATATTTGAATCGCAGCCGGACGCTCTTCATCAGACATGAACAATTTCTGCTCTGTACGCTTGACGCTGCGTATCAACGCATCAGCCGACACGAATTCAGTATAAACCATGTCCGCGCCGAAACGTTTGCAAGTCAAGCGGAACGCTGGGTCTGTCACATCCTCCATCGGAGCGAGAAACAGCGGATAGTCTTCGAAAGATATATTCCCGATTTTCATACCTAAGATTTCAGAATACAAAAGTAAGCCTTTTTCAAACCTTATTATAAAAAAAATTGGCGGAAGGGAATACCTTCCGCCAATATATTTTGACTATTGCTGAATTACTTTACTACAGCAGCGAAGTCTGACTCTGACGCATACTTAGCGAACTCGATGTCCACCTTAGCACGCTTCTTAAGGTCGCTGTCGCTTACTGCCTGCTTCAACTCAGAAACCAAAGCTGTCTTGTTACCCTTGCGAGCGTTAACGATAGCCTTCAGGTAGTGAGTAAGAGCGTTTGGATTCTCAACTGAGTTGAGGATAGTCTCAGCAGAAGCGTTGTCTCTTACGACGAGCTTGCCGATAGCGGCGTTGTTTGTCTTGTCGCCGTCAAGAGCCTTGTTAGCTGCGCCGTAGTCACCCTTGTGCAGATAAACCACACCAAGAGCAGCGTCAAGCTTGTCGCCAAGTCCTGCTGCCTTTCCGAGGAACTGCTCTGCTATCTTGTTCTCTCCGTTGCGGAGCTTTATGATACCCCAGTTGTAGTTTGTCTCGTCAGCCGATGAGTTCATGTCCATTGCCTTAGAGAACTGCTTCTCTGCACCAGCGAAGTCGCCGAGGAGATACTTAGCAGCACCGAGGTTGTTGACTGCTCTCCAGTCATCTGGATACTGGTCAACTGCCTTCTGATAGATTTCCTCCTTCTCCTTAGCATTCTCTGTGAGAGTTGCTGTGTAGAGGAGCTCCTCGATAGAGAGCTGCTCGCCGTTCTTAACAGCAGCCTTGAGCTGGTCGTCTGTCTTGCCTGAGATAGAAGTCACAACCTTCATCTTAGAGCGACGGAGCTGTGGGAGGATGTCTGTAGCGAGCACCTTGTATGCTGCGCTCAACTTACGAATCTCAACCTCTCTCTGGTCTGGGTCAGAGAACTGTGAAAGCACGCTCAGAATAAGCGCCTTGTCCTGGATGTCTGACTTCTGTACGAGTTCCTGGAAACCGTCCCAGTCCTCAGATGTATACTTAGAATCTATCTCTACGTTCTGCTTGATCTTGCTGAGCTGCTTGTTCATGTAATCTACAGCAACCTTCTCACGACCCTCAGCCAAGTTTGTGTTCAGGTTTACAGAACCTTCTGGAGATGCATAACCGGAAATCTCAACGCTCTCAACCTTTGAGCCCTCTGTTGAGCTAACCTGGCTCAACTTCTCAGCCAAAGCCTTGATTTCATCCTTGTCCAACTCAGAAGAGCGGATGTTAGTCTTAGCGACGAGGAAGTTGATATCAGCGCTCTGGGTTGAAGTTATAGAGTGTGAGAAGCCGTCTGCTGCGAATGCAGGCTCGAGGTTCTCTGCCTTAGCCAGCATGTATGTGCAGTTGATACCGTCAGCAACCTTGATTTCAGGGAGGTCAAATGTCTTTGAACCTGTGTTAACCTGGAATGTCAGGTAAAGCTCAGACTTCTCCATACCTGGCTTGAAGTCAAACTGAACACGGTGTGTGTAAGTTCCACCTGCCTTGTAAGAGATCTTCTTGTTGTTGCCCTTAACAGCCTCGCCCTGGAATGTAGCAGCTGTAAGCTTCTCGGAAGTGCCGTTGTACTTCAACACTGGAGTCAGTGTCACAGTAGCCTTCTTCTTCAAATACTTCTCTGGGAATGTACCAGTGATAGTAGCATTAACAACTCCACCCTTTGCCTCAAGAACGGCAGGAGTGACTTTGAAATACTCTTGGGATAGCGGACCCATTTTCTTACATGACATAAAGCCCAATGTCATTGTCAAAGCCGCCAAAGCAACCAATAAGTGCTTCTTCATAATTTTTCTTTGTTTTTATTAGTTTATTATTTCTGTTCTTGTGTATTTTCCACAATTATATTTTACAAAAATCTTAATAATAAATCAAATTACCTATTTTTGAAGTGTGAAATCACCTTGATTTAAGATTTGTTTACATTTCGTTTCTGACTTAGTTTCACAATCTATCACAAGCACCGATGCAGCGAGGCAACAGACTTTCATTCATAAGGAAAACAGCGAACGCGATATGGTCGTATTGCGGATACATTTTATCTGCCGTCACTCACAAGCCACACTGCTTTGGAATGCCGTTCCTGTTCTCTGTCGAGACCGCCAGCTACTGCAACCTGCGATGTCCGCAATGTCCGTCCGGCACACTCGCCCTGACACGTAGACGAGGCACAATGCCAATGGATTTGTACAAAACAATCATCGACGAAATCAGCGATTATGCGCTTTACACAACCCTATACCTGCAAGGCGAACCATTTCTGAACAAGGATTTCTGCAAAATGACGGAATACGCCCATAAGAAGCGCATATACACCGCCACTTCTACCAACGGACAACTGATAGACAGCGAACTTGCAGAAAAAATCGTCACTTCCGGATTAGACAAGATAATCGTGTCTGTTGACGGAGCCACACAGGAAAGCTACGAGAAATACAGAGCCGGCGGACAAATCAGCAAAGCGCTCAACGCGATAAGGCTCATTGCCGACGCAAAAAAAAGACTGCGCAAAAGCAAGCCGCTGATAGAGATGCAAATGCTGCTGTTCAAGCACAACGAAAACGAAGTCGAAGCGGCAAGGGACTTGGCCAAAACTTACGGCGCTGACAAATTCACGCTGAAAACCGCGCAGATATACGACTACAAGCAGGGAAACGAGTTGATACCTACGAAAGAGTCCTTTTCCCGCTACGTCAGACACGAGGACGGCTCCTACACCCTCAAGAGGACGCTGCACAACAGATGCGCACGCGTCTTCACGTCCGCTTGCTTCACAATCGACGGCGACGTGACGCCTTGCAGTTTCGACAAAAACGCCGAACATTCCTTCGGCAACATAAAGCATGCCCCGTTCAAGGAAATATGGCACGGAAAGAGCGCCAACGAGTTCAGAACCTCTGTCCTGAAGCGCAGGACAAGCATGGACATCTGCACCAACTGCGTCTATTAAAAAACAAGGCATGCCTTCTCAGCACGCCTTGCCCTTATCATTAAATACGATTAATCTTCCTCGTCGCCCCAGGAATCCTTACGTCTTCCTTCGTTACGCTTCTTGAAGTTGTCGCGACCGCCCTTCGCCCCGAAAGAACCCTTTCGCCCGAACGGTTTGCCTTCGCCACGACCAGGCTTAAAGCCTTTTCGGTCGTCGTCCCTGAACTTTCTGCGGTCACCGCGTTCCTTTCTGTCGCCGTCTTTCCATCCGTCCTTCTTGAAACCTCTCGAAGGCTTCTCTGAGTCTCTGAATTTGCCAAACGGTTTTCTATCCTTGCCAAACTTAGAATCTCTGCGGAAATCTCTGTCGTCGCGAGAGAAGTCCTCTCTGCTTCTGCGTGGACGGAAGCCGTCATCCCTTCTGTCGTCTCTGTTCTCGCCGAAGTTTCGGTCTTGCGGACGGTCGCTATAGAAACGACGTCCACTGTGCTGACGACGCTCGCGATTATCCTTGCGTTCTCTCTTGAAGTCATCAAAAGAACGTGTTTCCTTCTCAAAACTGAAGTGACCTCGCTCCGTGCGCTTGAACTCCGGTTTCTCCTCCTCTTTGTGGTATTCTCCGTTTCTAATCTTTTCCTTCACAAAATCCTCACGCTTGCCGGCAAACACCTCGTACTTGCAGAACAAACAGTCCATCTCGCTATTCATAAGGTGAATCTTTTGCGATGGCTTCATGCCGATGCACGAGAGGTATGTTTCCTCGCTGCTTATCACCCAAGCCGTTCCGCCAGTGAACTTCTGTTTGAGCATTCTGCCTATGTCGCCGTAAAGGTCTTGTATCTTCTCCGGCTTCAATCTCTCGCCGTAAGGAGGATTTGTCACCATGAGCTTCGCAGACTCTGGCATCTCTATATCTTGTATGCTGACTGCGTTCAGCTCTATGTACTTTGTAAGTCCTGCGCTCTTGACGTTCTGCTCCGCTATTCTTATGGCTGGGACAGAAATATCCGAGCCATAAATCTTGTGATTGAACTCGCGCTCGAAACTGTCGTCATTGTACAGCTCGTCAAACAAATCCTTGTCGAAATCTCTCCACTTCTCGAAAGCGAACTCCTTACGGAATATTCCTGGAGGTATGTTCAATGCTATGAGCGCCGCTTCTATGACAATCGTTCCGCTGCCGCACATCGGGTCCATAAAGTCGGTACTGCCGTCCCAGCCAGCCTGCAGCAGCATTCCTGCGGCAAGCACTTCGCTGATAGGAGCCTCAGTCTGTCCCACACGGTAGCCTCTCTTGTGCAACGACTCTCCAGTACTGTCAAGAGAGATTGTGCACACCGTTTCTGAAACGTGCACGTTTATCATAAGGTCGGCATTGGTCAGGCTCACCGACGGACGTTTGTCCTCTTTCTCCATGAACTGGTCGGCAATCGCGTCCTTCACCCTGTACGCCACGAACTTGGAATGCGTGAATGTCTCAGAGTAAACTGTCGAATCTATTGAGAATGTGTTGTCTGCGCTTAGGTACTCGCTCCAATCGATAGCCTTCGCCTTAGCATAGAGTTCATCGGCATCACGCGCCTCAAATGTCACCAACGGCACGAGGAATCTGGTAGCAGTTCTCGCGCACAGATTGACTTTATAGAGCAAAGACTTGTCGCCCTTGAAGCTGACGGCTCTGTTGCCGACCTCTATATCCTGCGCGCCCATATCCTGCAACTCTTTTGCCAGGACTTCTTCTAGACCTTTGTAGGTCTTACCCATTATCGGGAATGTTTCTTTCATCAAAAAATTTATTATACGTTTCTATAAACGAGTGTCATTAATTATTTGCCATCGTGGAAGACCTTCGAGCCTGGAGGCACATCGTTCACTATCCACACGTTGCCGCCTATCACCGAGCCGCGTCCGATAGTCACACGACCGAGTATCGACGCGTTGCTGTACACGATCACGTCGTCCTCTATCACAGGGTGCCTCATAATGCCCTTGATTGGGTTTCCGTCTTCATCAAGAGGGAAACTCTTGGCTCCGAGCGTCACGCCCTGATACAGCTTGACATTGTTGCCTATGACAGCCGTCTCGCCTATCACAACGCCAGTGCCGTGGTCTATTGTGAAATACTTGCCTATGACAGCGCCTGGGTGTATGTCTATTCCGGTCTCCGAATGCGCGAGCTCGGTTATTATGCGAGGAATGAGCGGAACGCCGAGTTTGAGCAGCTCATGAGCGACACGGTAATTGACCAGCGCCTTGAGCACAGGATAGCAGAAGATAACCTCGCCGTAGCTTTTCGCTGCGGGGTCGCCGTTGTACGCAGCCACGACATCGGTAGAAAGCACGGCTCTGAGCTCGGGCAGCTTAGCCACGAAGTCTGTAGCTATCGCGTCAGCCTTGTCCCAGAGGTCGAGTTTCTCGTTCTCATTCATCGCCTCTTCCGTGAAGTTGAATCCAGCCACGATCTGCCCGACAAGCAGTTTGTGCAGTTCCTCCACACCAACACCGATGTGGTATGTTATATTGTAAGGATTCGCAGGAGCTTCCTCGTAATATCCAGGGAACAGCACCGAACGCGAAAGATCGACTATTCTGCGCAAAGTCTTAGTCGAAGGCATAGAGAAGTCCGTCTCCGACTGGAATCCGACAGTCTCCAGCCCCGCCTGTTCGGTCAGTTTTGAGACTGCCTCGTCAAGAGCCTTCTGGCGCTCTTTATTCTTTCTTATTTCCATTTTATTCTGTTGCCTTAATGTAGTTTATCAAAGGATTCGCATACATTTCAAGCATCTTGGTGCGCAAATATACAGAATCCTTGTTCTCCAACTCTATCTTCTGAAGCTGACCCTCCAAATAATCATCAAAGCGTTGCTTATCCTCCTTAGTGTACTCTCCAGCGAAACGGTTCTCGCCAAAGAGTTCATCGTACGCCACCTTGTTGTTTGGGAATATAGAGTAATTCTTATGTATGCGACGATCGATAGCGTCAGCAAGCATAGTCAGCTGCTCGTTCTTGACCGAAGTCTTTGAGACGATTTCGTCTATCTCCTTGTCCATCGGACCTGTGATTTGGAAGCGGACACGGCCTTTCTTGCCTAGAACGCCCGTCTTCATGTTCAGCAAGTCGTCCGCCTGCGACTTCTTGTGTGAAGCGTCGTCGCGTTTCTGTTGGAACTCCTTAGCTTTCAGATAGTCGCAAGGGTCATACTCGTAAGTTATGCTTAGCGGACACAGGCTTATCTCTTTGAAGTTCTCGGCGAAAGTGCCATTGCCGCTCATGTTGAACATCTTAAGCAAAGCCACTTGGGTTCTGTCGTTCGAATCCTTCGCGCGGCCCTCCCTTTGAGCTATCCACACGCTGCGGTTTCTGTTTGATATAGAATCTCTTATGTAAGCCGACAGCCTCAACGAACTATCCAGCTGCTGACGGACCGGCAAGTTGCGCTCCACGATGAAGCTGCGGTTCAGTCTCACCAGCTTCCTTATCCACTCGAATATCAGCAGATTGTCACCTATCGCAATTTCTGTGAGAGGAACGTTCGCCGCTATCAAGTGCGTGTTCAGGAAAGCCGAGTCAAGGATTATGTCTCTGTGATTCGATATGAATATATAAGCCTTGGACGTGTCGATATTCTCAAAGCCATTCAGTTCCACACCGTCAGTCGCGATTTTCTCTATTCCGTCAAGATAAGCCTTGATAACGCTCGACTGGAACTCATGAATATTCTGCAAGCCCAGCAAATGCTGCTTGAACTTCTCGATGTCCTGTCCTGGGAACAAGACCGGCAACAGCGAAACGAGCTGCGGTTCATTGAGCAACGAAGTTATCACATCATGAATCTCGTTGTCTCTGTAAGGTCTGATTGACTCAAAATCGAATGTTTTATCCATAACTCTCCAAGTTTTTCTTTTTCTCTGGATTATATTTCAGCCACACCACAGAGCCAAGCAGCATAGGCAAAAGATAATTCACCAACCACGTACTGGCTCCCGTCGCCATCACTCCTATCATGTTGTCGGTCAACGGAGCGAAAACAACAGATGCGACACCTGCCCTAACCGCCAATTCCGAGAAGGACATTGAAGGTACAAAGGTAATAATTAAATAATTCGCAGCAATAAAGATTGCCCCATACGCCAAAGGCAAGTCAACCATAAAGAAACGCAACATAAAGTAATACTGCAATGAGAAGACAACGTATCTGCACGACGACACCAGCAGCACCTTGACAAGTTCGGCTCTCGTATAAGCGCGCAACGGCTCAAGGAAACGCCCTGCTGCCGGCGGCATCCACCTAAGTCCCGAAATAAAAGCGAATATCCTCGGCAAAAACGCATAAGCAAGCAGTATCGCCATAAACAGACACACAAACAGAGCCACATGCGAGTTTGTCACGCCGCCTTCGCCATAAACGACAACCGAAAGCACAAGAGACGGAACTCCGAACAAGCATATAGCCAAAGTCTGACTGACACCGCTGCTCACCGTCAACGAGATGCCCTTAAGCCTGTTCTCCTCGGACAGAAACATGCACCTACCTGCGACTTCGCCCAAACGATTCGGTGTGAAGAACGCCGCGACATCGCCTGCCAGCACCGACAAGAATGCTCGGCGAAAGCCCATCGGCTGCAATCCTGACGTCAACAAGCGCCACTTGAACGCCTCCAAAGACAAATTCACCGGCCATAGCAGAAAAACAAGCAACAGCCAGCCGAGCCGACCACCTGACAAGGACTTGCTCCACTGCGCGAACAACTCCGAATAGGAGTCGAAAGTGAGCAGAATATACACAAGGAACGCATAGGACAGCACTGCGACTGCCCATTTCACCACCTTATATACGATTCTGCTATTTATTGACATGGCGCAAGACTAACCTGAAGCCATAGTCCACATACTCAAAGTCCTGACCGCACTGCTGTCTGACCGTCAATCGGTTCTTCTTCTCGTTGACCATCCAGCTGCCGCCCTTCAGCACTCTCACATCCAGTTTGCCATTTACCACAGGGTTCTTCACTTCATGGTCTGGATACTGGAAATAAAGATCCGAAGTCCACTCCCAAAGATTTCCTGTCATATCCTTAAGTCCGAAGGCATTCGCTTTTTTCTCGCCCACCTTGTGAACCTGAGACTCCGAATTGCCCCAATACCATGCGACATCGTTTATGCTGTCGCTTCCGGCATAGATGCTCAAAGAATCGCCGCCACGGGCAGCATACTCCCACTCCGCCTCTGTAGGCAGAGCAAATTCCATATCTATCGGTATCTTGTTTGACGCCAACATGTGCAGATTCAGCTTGGTAATGAAGAGCGAGATCTCGTTGTAGCTCAGATAGTACGCAGGAAATCCGTTGCCCTTGCCCACTTTCTTGCTCCAGCCTTCGCTCTTGGCATCAGAGCCTGTGACAGCCTGCCAGAGTTCCTGAGTCACCTCGGTCTCTCCCATCCAGAACGAGTCAAGGTTGACTTTATGGACGGGACTTTCGTCAGCTTTTGCATTCGGGTCATAATTAGGCAAAGACGGATTCACGTTCTGCGCGCCTGCCATATACGAGCCAGCAGGGATTTTCACCATCTTAAGTTCCACGCCTTTGACATCAAAGACCTTTGTCTCTACGGCATCGCCTTCCGCACAAACATTATTGACTGCGAGCAGCGAAAGCGCCAACGACAGAAATAAATTACGTGCTTTCATAATGAATGTTTTTTGTTGTAAAAAAGAATGGGCAACCACCGGTCACCCATCCAATATCGTTTTTCTTACTTAACCTCGACAAGAGAACCGTTTATCTTGACATTGTCGAACTTCACGTTTTCCGCTCCGACTATCTTATGCGGAGTCTTCACATTGTCAAAAGAGCAGTTCTTGAGAGTCACGCCAGTAACCTGCTTTTGTGGAGTATTCTCAAGTCCGTCAATCCAAACGCCGTACTTGCTGCCATTGCTTGTCACATTCTCCATTATGAAGTTCTTAACAAGCGGCATGTTCGGACCTTCTATAACGTGCTCATACTTCATCTCGACTCTGAACACAGCCTCCTTGCAAACGCCGACCTTTATATTGCGGATGAAGAAGTTTTCCAACTGTCCACCACGTATAGGGTTAGACTTGATTCTTATCACACGGTCGAGGTTCGGACTGTCCATCTCGCAGTTCTCAACCCACACGTTGCTCACGTTTCCAGATATTTCACTGCCGAGCACCACGCCTCCGTGTCCGTCCTTCATCTCGCAGTTTCTCACTACGACATTCTTGGTTGGTCTTGCCCAGCGGCGTCCGTCGTTGTTCTTGCCAGACTTGATCGCGATGCAGTCGTCGCCTGTGTCGAACTTGCAGTTCTCTATCAGCACGAACTCGCAGCTCTCTGGGTCGCAACCGTCATTGTTAGGTCCGTGGCTGCTCACAGTCACACCTCTTACTATCACATTCTTGCTGAGCATTGGGTGCAGACACCAGAATGGTGAACGGATAAGAGTGAAACCCTCGAGTATTATGTTCTCGCAGTTGTAGAACTCAACGAACGAAGGACGCAGTCTGTCTTCTTCCTTCATGATTCTTTGCTCCATAGGAACATTCTGTTCCTCCATTCTCGCCAACTTGTTACGGCCGCCATTTTCCTTGGTGCCGTTCCACTCCTGGCTTATCATTCCAGCCTTGTATCCATGCTCCTTCTTGCCCTTCCATGGCCACCAGTTATCGTCAGTCGCCTGTCCGTCTATCGTTCCGTTACCGGTTATGCCGACATTCTTCTCGCCGTATGCGTATATCAGCGGATGATAGTTGATGCAGTCCCAGCCTTCCCAACGTGTCTTGACCATCGGTTCATAATCCTTAGGATTTGTAGAGAACCTCAGCACAGCGCCGTCGGCAAGATGAAGTTTCACATTGCTCTTGAGAGTAACAGGGCCTGTGTAATATGTTCCGGCTGGCACAAGCACAACGCCTCCTCCTGCAGCCGAAGCCGCTTCAATAGCCTTGTTCACGGCATTAACCTTATAATCCTCAACACCGTTCACCGCTCCGAACTTTGTTATATCAAAGACCTTTTTCTCCTTGAACTTAGGAGCTTTAATCTGCTTAAGCACTTGGTTCACATCCTTCCAAGGATTGTTTGTCAATTTCACGTCCTTTGCCATCGACGACAGGCTCAATCCAGCTATCGCCAAGGCCATTACAACCAGTCTTTTCTTCATTTTTCTTATTCTTTTGTGTTTATACTAAATCTAAGGTTACTCACTTGAATTTTCAAAGATAATCCATTTTGGCAGAAAAGCAACAAATGTACCAACCACGCGAAGCATTATTTATTCTTTTCTGTCAGTCATTGCTTTCTGCTGCCATTGCCATGTCGTCATCATCCGGCAACGCATAACGTTTCACGGCATGCGACTTCAAGAATATTCCGTCAAGCAAGCTCAGCAGACTTTCCAAGTACGCCTCTCTGTTTTTAGGCAAAAGCTGGCACTCCCATATCTGCACGACATTCCAACCCATCTTCGAGAGTTGCTCTCTATCGCGTTGGTCGCGAGCCTTGTTGTTTTCTATTTTCCTTGCCCAATACTCAACATTGGACTTCGGCAGGCGATAATAACGGCAGCCGTCATGTCCGTGCCAGAAGCATCCGTTCACGAATATCACTGTGTGGTATTTAGGGAGCACCAGATCTGGTCTGCCCGGCAGACGCGAATAATTTATGCGATAACGGAACCCATGTGCCCACAGGAAACGGCGCACCATCATGTCCGGCTTCGTATTCTTTCCTTTTATACGAGCCATGCAGTCGTGCCGTTGCTGTTTCGTCATCACATCCATAATCCCTACATCATTGCTTTTCCAATTCCGCAGCAGCTTTGGCTATCTGGTCAGGACAGCTCGTCGGCCTGCCACCGCACCTTATGCCTCCAAGCTTCGCCTTCACCTCATCAAGCCTCATGCCTATGATAAGTTTACAGATTCCTTGCAGATTGCCATTACAGCCACCGATGACGACAGCACGCGTCACCACGTTGTTCTCATCAGCTTCCAGCTCAACAAACTGGCTGCAAGTGCCAGAAGTCTTGTACATTATATTCTTCATCCGCCTATCTATATTGAGTTTCATGGCAAATATAAGAAAACTGGCAAACAAAAACGGGTACCCGCATTTGCGGACACCCGTCTTATTATGATAGCTTAAGCTATTTTCTCGATTACAATTTTGGACCTGCAGCGACAAGAGCCTTTAGTTGCACCAAAGGCAGTTGCTTTCGGCTCAAAATCTTACAATTTTGGACCTGCAGCGACTAACGCCTTACCAGCCTCGTTAGTTGCATACTTGTCGAAGTTCTTGATGAAACGTGCAGCAAGATCCTTAGCCTTAACCTCCCACTCAGAAGCGCTAGCGTAAGTGTCGCGTGGGTCAAGGATAGCTGGGTTTACGTTTGGAAGAGCTGTAGGAACCTCGAAGTCGAAGAAAGGAATCTTCTTAGTCTCAGCCTTCAGGATAGAACCGTCAAGGATAGCATCGATGATACCACGAGTATCAGGGATAGAGATACGCTTGCCAGTTCCGTTCCATCCAGTGTTAACCAAGTATGCCTTAGCACCAGACTTCTCCATCTTCTTAACCAACTCAGCAGCGTACTTTGTTGGGTGAAGCTCCAAGAATGCCTGACCGAAGCAAGCTGAGAATGTAGGAGTTGGTTCTGTAATACCACGCTCTGTACCAGCCAACTTAGCAGTAAATCCTGAAAGGAAGTAGTACTGAGTCTGTGCAGGAGTCAGGATAGACACAGGAGGCAACACGCCGAATGCGTCAGCAGAAAGGAAAATAACGTTCTTTGCTGCAGGGCCGGAGCTCTTGCCGTTCACCTTCTTAACGACGTTCTTGATGTGGTCGATTGGGTAAGAAACACGAGTGTTTTCAGTTACGCTCTTATCAGCGAAGTCAATCTTGCCGTCAGCGGCAACTGTAACGTTCTCGAGAAGTGCGTTACGCTTGATAGCGCCGTAGATGTCAGGCTCGTTCTCCTTAGAGAGGTTGATAACCTTTGCATAGCATCCACCCTCGAGGTTGAACACGCCCTCATCATCCCAGCCGTGCTCGTCGTCACCAATGAGCAGACGCTTAGGGTCAGTTGACAAAGTAGTCTTACCAGTTCCAGAAAGACCGAAGAAGATAGCAGTGTTCTCGCCGTTCATGTCTGTGTTAGCCGAGCAGTGCATTGAAGCGATGCCCTGAAGTGGCAAGTAGTAGTTCTGCATAGAGAACATACCCTTCTTCATCTCACCGCCGTACCAAGTGTTGATGATAACCTGCTCGCGTGAAGTTGTGTTGAAAGCTACACAAGTCTCTGAGTTCAAGCCAAGTTCCTTGTAGTTCTCAACCTTAGCCTTAGAAGCATTATAGATAACAAAGTTAGGCTCGAAATTAGCGAGTTCCTCAGCAGTTGGCTGGATGAACATGTTAGTTACGAAGTGAGCCTGCCAAGCAACCTCAACGATGAAACGTACTGCAAGACGAGTAGCCTCGTTAGCGCCGCAGAATGCATCAACTACATAAAGGTTCTTATTAGAGAGCTCCTTCTTAGCGATGTCCTTAACCTTAGCCCAAACCTCCTCAGACATTGGGTGGTTGTCATTCTTGTAAGCATCAGAAGTCCACCATACGTTGTTGTGTGAGTTAGCGTCATCAACGATGTACTTATCCTTAGGCGAACGACCTGTGAAGATACCAGTCATTACGTTTACTGCACCAAGCTCAGTCTCCTGTCCCTTCTCATAACCTGTGAGCGAAGGGTTAGTCTCAGCCTTGAAAAGCTCATCATACGATGGGTTGTGTGCGATCACTGTAGAACCAGTGATACCGTACTTTGTCAAATCTAAATTT
>CAMHCZ010000008.1 GCA_946183755.1 uncultured bacterium
AGGTTGCTCACCTCATACTTGCCTTCGTAGCCTTCAATGGCTTTCCAAATCTCTTCCATAGTCTTACATTTGCGCTTCGTACTTGTAGAATGCCCTGCGTACCATGTCGATGGCAGGGTGGTCGATGTTCTTGTCGATGAAGTCGGTGAGCCCCTTGTTGGCGTTGTGGCTCTCTATCTCGTCCACCACGGCCGCGATGTCCCAGCTGGTGTTCATGTCGTCCTTCACATATTGCTTCTGCGTATATACGAAGTCGTGGGAGTCAATCGTGTTTTTCGCCTCCTTCAGCGCATCGGCTATCTGGTAGCATCGGCTCTTGATGTTGGCATAGACCTTCATGCGCTCCGGGTCGGCGATGCCTTGTGACATATACTCCAGCATCCAGTGGTAGGTTTCCCTTATCTTGGAAATCTCGTCCTTGCTCGCCGTGTCCTGCATAGCGCCGGCTATCATGTCCAGCTTGGCAAGCGCGGATAATATGCGTCCGCGTGAAATATGCTCGCATATATTTATGAATATCTCGTTTCTATTCACCATAAGCCCGACGTTTATTTACTGTCTTACGAATGAAGTGCCGTCCCAGACGAATGTTATCTGCCTTGTCTTGATGTACGGAGCCACCTTGTCGCGGTCCTCCTGGCTCAGTTCCTTCTCGGAGTTGAGCGTGGCTTTCAGCGTCCTGTGGTCGCCAGCGAACGAGAAGTCCACCAGCTGAAGGTCCAGCAGCGATGTCACGTACTCCTCCTTCTTGCCGTCCTCCTTTATCTTGTCCATGTCCAGGAAGTCGTTTATCGACACGTTCGACAGCACCGACGACGGCAGCAATCGCCAGTCCAGAGTGAACACTCCCGTGTGCGACGAGCATGCAGGCGCGCACGCGGTGAACACGAGGAATATCGCGCTCGGCTTGCCTTGTGTCTGCAGCACCTTTATCTCCAGCGCTCCGTTCTCGGAGTTCCTGACTTTCATCCAGTCGTTCTGCTGGTCGATGGAGTCTATTCTGCTGTCGCCGCCGAAGTGGTTTCTGACCTTCGGCTCCTCGCCTTTTCTCAAGCGGTCCACCATCAGAATTCGCATTTCCTGCGTCAGTGTCATGTAATACTGGTCCGGCATCGTCACGAAAGCCTTCTCCACGTTGCTCACTATGCCGCTTATCTGCATGCCGTCGGTCTGTGCCGCCAAGCTCTGCAGCATTGTCAGCGCAGCCGCCACAAGGACTGTCCTCAGCCCTGCGCACGATTTATTTTGCATTTTCGTCATTATCTTCATTGTCTTTCTTGTTTTTCTTCTGTTTTATTTTCTTCTCCTTCTTCTTCGCTTTCTTGTCCTTCTTATCCTCCGCTATTATCTCATTTTCCACTGTCTCGCTTTTCTGCTCGGCTATCTCTATGTCGCGCTTCACATCCTCGTCCTTGTCGATAGGCTCGTCCTCGTCGCGCTCCACGGTCTCCTTCTTCACCGTCACAGAGTCATTCTTCTCCAACGCTCTTCGCTGGCTTGCGGATATCAAGCTGTCCATCCTCGCCATTCTCTCGCGCTCCTGAGCCAGCATCATGGAGTCTCTGCGGCGTTCACGCTCTTTTCTGTCCTTGCCGAAATACCTGTGCCACAGTCCCTTGAACGTATTAAAGTCCTCTCGGTAGAGCAGACCCACGCCTTGTGTCGTCTTCGCCGTGCCGGATATGTTGTAGTAGTAATTGTCGGCGGAATGCGTGTAAGCCTTGGCTCTGAGTTTTCCGTTTCTTGTAAGCTTATACTCCACATCGACATCGCCTATGAAGTTGCTGCTGCTCTGCTGTCCGTTTATGTAGTCGCTGCGGTATCCGAGGTTTCCGTTTATCACGAGGCGGTTATTAGGCTGATACATGAGAGCCACTTCGTACTCGCCGCCCTGCGAGAGGTCCTCGCCGTTGCCTAAGACCGCATTCACACCGACATTGAACTTGTCGCTTATCTGCGAGAGCATGTTGTTCAGCTGGCCTGACACGGTGGACGTGAGCACCGACGCCATCTGGTTGCCCACGTTGGTCGATGACGAGTTTTGTATGTACTCCGGACGGTAGAACGCTCCGATGACAAGCAGCGAGAGTATCTCTCGGTTCATCATCTCGTCGGTGTTGACGATGTTCTTGACCTTGCGCTGCAGCTCGTTGTCGGACGGCAGTTCGAGGTCAAACTTGATGTTAGGCTGCATCAGGTTGCCGGTCAGGTTCAGCAGGCAGTTGACCGGCACTGTCGTTCTGCCGAGTCCCTCGAGGTCAGCCTCGTCCAGGATGTCGAGCAGCGATGCCGCCTGCACATAGTACAATGCGTCAAGGTTGATTATGCCTTCTCTCGGGTCGCCGCTCCACTTTATCGTACCGCCATTGCGCAATGTGAAATCCTTTCGTATGATGTTCTGCAGCGTGAATATGTAGCTTCCCTTCTCCACCTCGTAGTTGCCGAAGAGCTGGAGGTCGGATTTCGAGTCGTACTCCATGCGTATGTTGCCCGTACCGGTGGCTTTAAGCATGTCGCCCTCGGCGCTCGTGAGAATATTGACTTCAGCGTCCGGAGTGGCCTCCACAGTGAGCGACACTTTCATGCGCGTCTCGGTCTTCTTCGGCTCGAGATACTCTTCTTCCTCCGCCACGGAGTCAACCACGGCATCCCTATCGACGTATGTTATGAAGTTGTTCACAGTCACAGTCGAGCCGTTGTCCAGCGAGAGGAACACCTTGGTATTTGGCTCGGTCCTCGCTTGTATGGTGAAGTTGGCTGCACCCGGATAGCCGAAGATTCTCACGTTTCCTGTCGCGTACGCCTTGCCGTAGAAGTTCTGCCCGTCGCTCGCCTTGAGGTCCATAGCCAGCACATTGCGTGGCATTATGGAAATGTTATAGACGATGTTCTTGTAATAGTCATGGTGTATCTCGCCGTTGAGCAGCGCGGAGTGGTTCTCGGCGTCGCGAACGTCAATGTCCTCGAACGCGAACTTGTCCTCGCGTATCTTGACGGTGTCGCTGAAGTGGTACGCCGTATTCAGGAAATCGACTTTAAGCTTACCGTTATTCACCATGATGTCGCCTTCCATGAGGATTTTCTTCAGCGAGCCGAAGATTCTCAGTTTGCCCGAGGCGTCGCCCGTGACATCGGACATCACGCCGTCGAGGTATTTCTGTATGAAGTCAAGCTTGAGCGACGACACATCGGCAAGGAACTCCAGCGAGTCGTTCTTAGGGAAGTACTCGCCCTCCAGCAGTATCGAGGTGTCGCGGCGGCCGTTATCCCAAAGCCCAGCCAGCAGTCCGTCGTTGTCGCCGTCGGTTTGCTGCTTGCTCTTGAACACGTGTCCCTTGGCGTGCAGCCTTCTGGTCTGGCTGTCCCATTCGCTCTTCAGGTCCACGTCGCCCCACACGGAGTTGTTGAACGTGAAGTCGTCGGCTGTGGCGTCGATATTCAGCACCATCGGTCCGAGCAGTCCATAGACACAAGCCTTGCCGTTAATCATCGCATCCAGGTCAACCGCATGAACGCCGACAAGGTCCATTATATAAGCCAGACGCACACCGCTCAGGTCCACATCAATACTGTCGGACATGCTCTTGGATGCCATGCCGTCTATCTTGACATACTGCTTGTCGTGGTCCATCTCGAAACCCTTGATGAAGAAGCTCTTGAAGTCGGTGTCGATATGGCTCTTGCGCATGTTCCACTGGTCGTCGTTGATGGATATGAACGTCGGCATGACATCGACCGACGCGAGCAGCGACGAGAGTGTGTCGCCACGCATCTCTCGGTGCAGCAGACCTTCGAGGCTCAGCGAGCCGTACGACAGCGAAGGATTGTCCCAGTTCACGTTCACCTGCACCGAGTCGTGCGCCGCATTAGCCATCAGTCCCAATCCCGTATGGCCGTTGTAGCGCGAGTTTATTCTCAGCGACGCAATGTCGTAGTCGTTGTCTAACAGTATGAGCGTAGAGTCAATGCTCTTCTGCTTCTTGCCGAACTTGACGACCGGAATCTCAGCCCTCGCGTTGAACTTGCCTGTCCTGTCGCTGAAGTGCCCCGACAGATAAGCCCCCTTGCCCACTCTGACGGTGCTTCCGAGTATTTCCGAGAGCTTATTTATGTTTATGTTGTCTATTCTTATGTCGAACTCGTTGTTGCACTTCACGTCGGCGGCGTTCTTCTTCTCCTTGGCGAACAGCGCTGGCAGATAGCGCTTTCCTGCATTCTTCAAGCTGTTCGGCAGTTTGGTTATCTCATAGTCGCCGCTCACCTTCACGCTCATCAGGTCGGACGAGAGTATGAGCGAGTCGCGCTTAGGGGTAACCACGGACACTATCTCGATGTCGTTGAGCCTCAGTCGTTTCTCGCCGTTATTGAGCGTCAGATTGTTCACATAGACGTCGGCTCTGTTGTTGTTCGACTCCAATTCGCCACGGAAGTCGAGGCTCACGTTGCCCGAGAGCGAGAGGTCCTCGTAGCCTTTCACCAAGTTCAGCTTGTGCGGCTGCAGGGTGTTGACGTTCACGGTGAATGCTCCCGTCCGCAATGCCTTGGAGTAATTGAAACTGCCGGAGAAGTCCACATCGGCGTTCTCGTCGTCCATGTCTATCAGTCCGTCGAACTCCTGCCCTTTCAGATTTCCGTCTATGTGTATGTTCTTGTAGTCGTATCCCTTGAATGCCAGTTGAGACACATCGCCCTTGACCCAGCATGTGAATCCGTTCTTCTTCGACCATTCGCCCGACGAATTCAGTTTGAAGCTCGTCTGCCCGAGCTGGCTCTTGTCGCCAAGCAGCTTAGCGAGGTTCAGGTTGTTGGCGCCCACTTCGCCGTTGTATCTCACGTTCTTGAATTCGTCAGCCGACTCCAAATGCATGTCCATGTTCACCAGGCCGATGTCCGACAACACCTCGCCATAAGCCACCAGATCAGTCAGATAGCCAGACACCGAGCCTCTGTACTTGACCTTGCCCAGTCCGTTGAGCTGCTTAGGCATCGCCACCGGCTTTCCGCTGATTTTCGCTATCAAGTCGGAGAGCATCGGCATAGTCGTGCCGAGTTCCTTGATGCCGACGTAGGCGTATGTCTCGTTTATATCAGGCAGTCCAGCCAGATCGACCGACATGCGTCCCCATGCGCCGCCGTTGTCGCAGTCGAACGCCAGATTGTACAGGTGCATGTTGCCGAATGTGCCTTTGAAGTGTGTGGAAAGCTCCACTTTGTCCGACAGTCCGCCTAATCTCGGCAGCAAGAACTTCAGGTCTCTGAGCGCCACGACCGATTCGTCCATAGCGACCTCCAGCATGACGTTCTTCCAGTCCAGCGACTCCTTGACCTTCTCCTTGCCGCTGGCGTCGCGCGTTACGGTTTTTATCCACGTCTCGTCGTAATTAGCCACGACACTGTCAAGCCGTATCTCAGACGACGGCATCCTCAGCACAAAGTCCGACACTTTGGCCTGCGCCGTGTCCGCCACAAGCCGTCCTTTCAGATCAACGACATTCAGACCGCCCTTCTCCGCGCACCTGAAGTTCAGTATCTGCACATTCAGGAAGCCCTTGCGGTACTCGTCGAGACGGAACTCGCCGTTTATGCCGCTAAAGCGCATGTGGAAATAATCCATCTTGCCGCTCTTGCGCGGTTTCCTCATGTCGTCGTAGGTGAAGACCGAGTTTTTCAGAGTCAGATGGTTCACTCGGTAATTCATGCGGGATTTTTCCTTCTTCTTGTCGCTCTTCAGCGCGTCTATCAGGAAACGGAGGTTCAGCTGACCGTCCTTTTGCTTTTTCAGGTGGAACACAGCGCCGTCGAGAGTGACATCGGTGACATAAAGCCGGCTGTCGGTTACCAGACACCACAAATCGAAGCCAGCGACCGCCTTGGCAGCGTATATCATCGTGTCTTTGCGCTGGTCCTCCACATAAAACCCGTTCAAAGAAACTTTATCGAAAAGTTCTATATCAACAGATTCTATTTGTACCTTTGCATTGAGTTTCTCACTGGCGTATGCCGCAGCCTTTTGCACAAGATAATTCTGCACGGTGTTATTCTGGAGTAACAGCAGGATTGCGCCTTGCACGAAAAGAAGGACCGCTATTACGACAATGAATATGTAAACTGCTTTTTTGATACGTTTTTGCTGACTACGGTATTAACTTACAAAAATAACATTTATTGCCAATAAATACAGGCGTTAGACCTATAAATATAATTAAGACATGCTTCCTCTTATTCTTTCCATAGAATCCTCATGCGACGACACTTCGGCTGCCGTGATGCAAGGCAAGCTGCTGCTGTCGAACGTGGTGGCCAGCCAGCAAGTACACAAGCAGTACGGCGGCGTGGTACCGGAACTCGCATCAAGAGCGCATCTGCAGAACATCGTCCCTGTAGTGCATCAGGCACTGGCACAGGCCGGCGTGAAAAAAGAAGACCTCAACGCAGTGGCATTCACACGCGGCCCGGGACTCATGGGCTCATTGCTGGTAGGCACATCGTTCGCCAAGAGTTTCGCCCAGGCGCTCGGCCTTCCGCTCATCGACGTGAACCACCTGCAGGCGCACATTCTTGCCAACTTCATCGACGAGAAGGACGCCGAGAACAAGCACCCAGAGTTCCCGTTCCTTTGTCTGCTCGTCAGCGGCGGCAATTCGCAGATTGTGCTTGTGCGCAGTCCTCGCGACATGGAGATAATAGGACAGACTATAGACGACGCTGCCGGCGAGGCTTTCGACAAATGCGCCAAGGTCATGGGATTTCCGTATCCCGGAGGCCCGATAATCGACCGGCTCGCCAAAGTCGGCAACAGCAAGGCGTTCACCCTCGCAAAGCCGCAAATCAAGGACCTCGACTACAGTTTCAGCGGGCTTAAGACATCGTTCTTGTACCTGCTGCGCGACAAGATAAAGGAGAATCCGAACTTCATCGAGGAGAACAAGGAAGATCTCTGCGCATCGCTCCAGCACACTGTCGTGAGCATACTCATGAACAAATTCGCCAAGGCTGTGAAAATGCACCCCGAGGTGAAGGACATAGCCATAGCAGGAGGCGTGTCTGCCAACTCCGGACTGAGAGACGAGTTCACCGAATTCGGACAGCGTCGCCACCTGAACGTTTTCATACCTAAACTGGCGTTCACCATGGACAACGCCGCCATGATCGGCGCTGCGGCGTACTACAAATACTTAGACAAGGATTTCTGCTCCGTGGACCTTCCACCTTTTGCGAGAGTAGAGATATAACACTTTGGTCATGAGTGAATTAAAAAGAAAAATCAAATACTTCTTTTCAAAGGAGAATCCGATAAGAGACGTTGTCATTTTCGTCATCATGCTGCTCGTGGCTAATGCCGTCTGGAAATTCTGTTTTCAGGGAGACAATTACCACAAGGAGATAATGCTGTTCGGCAAATGGAATGTGGAGTTCCTTTTTCAATGGGCGATAGACAGCACCGCGTACCTGTCGAGCTCGCTGCTCAACCTCCTCGGCTTCGGCTCCACAATAGGTCCCGACAACATAGTGACTTTCGCCAACGGCAACGGGGCCAAAATCGTGTGGGGATGCACTGCCATAAAGCAGTCGTTCATATTCGCAGTCATCATCCTTTGCTCAAAAGGCAGGCTGAAAGACAAAGCGCTATTCATAGCCATAGGATTTGTGATTATATACATCATCAACATCCTGAGAATAAGCACTATATTAGGCGTCATGAAATACAGCCCGGAATCATTCGAGCTGCTTCACGGAATCATACTTAAATACCTTTTCTACATTTGCATTTTCTTCATGTGGGTGTTCTGGGAAGAGAAATTCGCTGAGAAAAAGAGACTGAAAAATGAAAAATAGCATCATAAATTTCATAAAGAACTGGACGTTGCCAATAGCCATGGTGACAGGCGTGATAATGTATTTCACGCTGGCAAGCTTCGAGGTTTTCGCGCCTGTGAGACATCCGGTCCATGTTTTTGTGAATAACTTCTGCCCGATACTTGTGTTCGCGCAGCTGTTCGTGACATTCTGCAAGATTAATCCAAGAGAGCTTATGCCTTCGAGATGGCACATCTGGCTGGGACTGTTTCAGTTACTGTCGGCGCTTGCTGTAGCTGCGGTTGTGATATTCCTGTGCAAGGAAGCCAACGCCCTCAGGTACGGACTCGAAGGCATCGTCGTCATGCTGATATGCCCGACCGCCACAGCCGCAGCCGTAATCACAGGCAAACTCGGTGGCAATGCAGCTTCGCTCACCACCTACACGCTCATATCAAACATCATCGCCGCCATAACAGTTCCGCTCTTGTTCCCTCTTATGGAGCCGTCGGACATAAGCTTCATAAGCGCATTCTCTAAAATGCTCGGAAGAGCGGTACTCCTGCTCATCGCTCCTTTCATACTCGCCTTCATCCTCAGGAAAGCATGGCCGAGAGCGCAGGAAGCCGTGGCAAGGCAGAAGGACTTGGCATTCTATTTGTGGGCGATATGCCTGACTTGCATAATCGGAGTAGCTGCACACGTTTCTGTGACCTGCGACGTACCTGCCACCGAACAGATACTCACAGCATTGGCAATACTCGTGACATGCGCCGCGCTTTTCGTCGTAGGCAAAAAACTGGGAAGCCGATTCGGCGACAGAATCAGTTGTGGTCAAGCATTGGGACAGAAAAACACCACGCTCGCCATTTGGATGACATACGTGTATCTGAACCCGTTCGCCGTGATAGGTCCGGGCAGCTACATCGTCTGGCAGAACATAATAAACAGCTACCAGCTATACCTTAAACGCAAAAACAAGCTAAGAATAAACTGATATGAAAAAGACTCTTTTCACAATCATCGCATTAATAGCATCCGCCAATCTGTTCGCACAAGACGCGGCTGACGGCAGAGACCTGATTTTCGACAACGAGAACCTCTACACCGACGAGCAAGAGGCCGAGATAGGACAGATTCTCGACGAGTACCAGAAAACATGGGGCGACAGGGAGATTGTCGTCGTGACAACTGACAAGTGCGCGCCTTTCCAGACATTCGCAGAGTATGCGCAAGACCTGTGCAACAACTGGCAGCCTGCGAGAGCCGAGGACAGCAACGCCCTGCTGCTCATCATCAGCAAAAAACTCGGTTCTGTCAGAATCGCCACCGGAGAAGGCACGACATCGCTGATAGAGAATCAGAAGTGCCACGGTATCATCAACTTCAACATGATGCCGTATCTCAAGAAAGGACAGTTTTTCGAAGCCACAAAAGTCGGCGTGACAGTATTGTCGAAGAACTGGAAATAATCTCAAATAAAACCATTGAGCGAGAGCCTCATTTCTCATTTTTAACTAACAACAACGTGCATCTCTTTGAAAAAAGACTAAAAAGTGACATCTTTGCGAGAATTTTTCTTCTTCAATAACCAAAGACGAAGAACCTCAGAGTTGACAACACACAAGTTTGATGCACTAAACAGGATTTTTGAAGACAACAAGCAAAATATTATTAACCGTAGCCTCTCTGCTATCTGTTATTTGTGTTAACGCACAAAACAACACAAACTCACCATACACAAGATTCGGACTGGGAGAATTGGCGGACTACGGCTCAGGCAGAAGCAAAGGCATGGGCGGAGTGTCCATCGGTATCCGCAACAACCGAGGTGTCAACGCAGCCAACCCGGCTTCATACACTTGCATCGACTCCCTCTCCTTCATATTCGAGTTCGGCGCCATGGGCAAAGAGTCAATCTTCACCGACGCCAACAACAAGAGAGACAACGACTTCAACGCCAACCTTGAGTTCCTGACACTCAGGTTCCCTATCGGAAGGTGGTTCTCGGCATCTGTCGGCTTCATACCTTACTCATACGTGGGATACTCGTTCCCTGCCAACGGACAAATCGTGACAACCGGCACAACCGGCAACGACACAATTTCGTACGAGCGCGCCTACAACGGCAGCGGCGGACTCAACCAGCTCTACGGAGGTTTGGCTGCTAAAATCGGCAAGCACGTCTCACTCGGTATCAACGCGTACTATCTGTTCGGAACAATACAGAACACACGCCAAGTGACTTTCGACGCCACATACGGCTCGTTCTACTCCACACTTCAGGACTCCAAGCTGAAAATCAACGACTTCAACATAAGATACGGTCTGCAGTATTACACGCCTATCAAACAGAAGCATTTCCTCACAGTGGGTGCCATCTTCGAGATGAAAAACAAGCTCGGGGGCAAATACTCGGTGGAAACGTCAACCGTTGACACAATTGCCGAGCACAACGGTAGCAAATTCGAGACTCCTATTACTATAGGAGGCGGTGTCAGCTATTCATACACGAATAAACTGACTGTAGGCGCGGACGTGCTTTATCAAGGCTGGTCGGATGCCAGATACTTCGGCGTGAGCGATTCTCTGACCGACAGGACCAAGGTTTCAATCGGTGCGGAATACACCCCTGACTTTTTCGCCAAGAATTATTTCAAAAGAATATCATACAGGCTCGGAGCCACGGTTTCCACAGGCTATCTTGACATAAAAGGCGCAAGCATCGCCAATTATGGCATAACTTTTGGATTAGGACTTCCTGCCAGAGGCGGACGCTCTGCCATAAACATAGGTGTTGAATACGGAAGACTCGGCAACAACAGCTATGGACAGATAAGAGAAGACTATTTCAAGTTCTCGCTGTCGGCATCGTTCAACGAGATCTGGTTTTTTAAACGAAGATTTGAGTAATAAACGACAAACAAAAAATAATGACTATGAAAAAAGCAATATTATTAGCCGCTATGGCAGCAGCAAGCTGCACAGGCTTCGCACAGGACGCTCTGGCTACACACCCAGACGCAATCGCAGACAAGTGCAAGGAGAACAACTCTGTTTTCTACCAATTCGCAAAGTCTGAGAACTACGCTGACGCATATCAGCCATGGTATGAGCTCTACACTACATGTCCAGAGTATTCAAAGAACATCTACAAATACGGAGCATACATCCTGAACTGGAAAATCAAGAGCGAAACCGACGCTGCTAAGCAGGCTGAGTACGTTGATTTGCTGATGAAGATGTATGACGACCGTATCAAGTACTACGGCAACGACTTAGTCATGCCTACTGAGAGAATTCTCGCATACAAGGCTATGGACTACATCAACGCGCCTACTCCAAAAGACCCTTTGAAGAAGAACGCATACGAGTGGCTCAGCCAGTCATTGTCGAAACTCGGCAAGGAGGCAGACCCAAGCTTCGCACAGTACTACATCTGGATCGCATGCAACCTGTACCGTCAGGACAACAGCCGCGTGACTTCACTCATCGATGACTACAACAAGGCTAACGACATCCTCGTGGCACAGATTTCCGACTCAGCAAGCACATACGCAGAATCAGCCAAGGCTGTAAAGGCCACCAACGATCAGCAGGTGGCTTCAACAGGCGCACTCAGCGGTGAGACACTCGACAAGATTTACGGTCCACAGATCGACGCCAAGAAGAACGACATCGATTATCTGGCTAACACGCTCAAACTCTACGAGTCTGTGAACGCAACAGAGTCTGAGGTTTACTTCAAGGCTTCTGAATACGCGCACATGATTAAGCCAACTGAGGCTTCTGCCGCAGGATGCGCAAATATGTACATCAAGAAGAAAGACTACTCAAAGGCAGTCACTTTCTTCGAGGATGCAGTCAAGTACGCTACAGACAACAGCAAGAAAGCGAAGTATGAGTACGCTATGGCGACTATCTACGCAAGCTATATAAAGAACCCAGCCACAGCAAGAGAGCACGCAAGAGCATCTCTGCGCTACAACCCTAACCAGGGCGACCCTTACATCCTGATTGGCAAGTTGTACGCTGGCTCACACATCTACAGCGACCCTGTTCTCTCTAAGACAGTTTACTGGGTGGCAGTGGACAAGTTCAACAAGGCTCGTCAGGTTGACCCAAGCTGCGCAGCAGAAGCTAACAGACTTATCTCAAGATACAGCCAGTACTTCCCAGCTGACAACGACATATTCATGCACCCTGACCTGAACAAGGGAGCGTCATTCACTGTAGGTGGATGGATTGGCGAGAGCACAATCTGCCGTTAATCAGTCTATTCATGATAAAATTCAGAAATACAGACATAGAAGCAACCGCTATTTTTTTAGCGGTTGCTTTTATGCTTTTTCTCAACTCCTGCGGCAACAACGACTCCCAGTTCTCCGAAGCGCAAGGCAAAAGAGCAAGCCAGCCGATGCTCAACGCCGACAGCGTGACGACTCTGATTTCCGACTCTGGCATAACCCGCTTCAGAATAACCACGAAAAAATGGCTGGTATTCGACAAGGCTAAAGAGCCGTACTGGTTTTTTCCACAAGGCATACGTTTCGAGAAGTTCGACAGCACATACCATGTCGATGCCAACATGTGGGCGGACACTGCCATTTATTACTCACCACGCGACCTGTGGGAATTCAAAGGACACGTCACTGCGACCAATCTCGACGGCGACAAGTTCAAGACACAGCAGTTGTTCTGGGATAATCCCGGTCAGAAATTCTATTCAAACAAACACATCAGAATCGAGCAAAAGGACAAGATACTCGAAGGCATAGGATTCGTGTCTAACAACAGGATGACGCAATACGAAATCTCTAAGCCGACAGGCATATTCCCAGTCGAATAAGAAATGGAAATCCACACAATTGTCATAATAGTCATAACACTGCTGCTGTCCGGTTTCTTCTCCGGCATGGAGATAGCGTTCGTCTCGGCTGACAGGCTTAAGTTCGAGATAGACAAGCAGAAGAAGACTATCACCACCAGCATCATATCATTCCTGTTCAGGAATCCGCAACAGTTCATCTCCACCATACTGGTAGGAAACAACATAGCCATCGTCATCTACGGTATAGAGATGGCGCTTGTGTTAGAGGAGCCCCTCGCGTCTATCAGCGACAACAAGGTGGTGCTCACACTGCTCCAGACTCTTATTTCGACAGCGATAGTCCTATTCACTGGAGAGTTTCTGCCTAAGACCATATTCAGAATCAACCCGAACCTGTGGCTGAGCATCTTCTCCATTCCTATATGGATATTCTACATTCTGCTCTACCCGATTTCCAAGTTCACGACATCAATATCCATGCTCCTGCTCAAGGCGTTCGGCATGAAGAGGAACGAGCAGCACTCAAAGACATTCTCGCGCGCCGACCTGAACTACTGGTTTCAGGAGAACATGGAGCATGTGGAAGAAAGCATAGACTCGGAAGTCATATACTTCAAGAACGCGCTGGACTTCAGCAACGTCAAGATCAAGGACTGCATGATACCACGCAACGAGATGGTCGCCTTAGAAGACACCACGACGCTTGACGAACTGAAGAACAAGTTCATAGAGTCTGGACTGTCGAAGATCATCATTTTCCACGACAACATCGACAACATACTGGGCTACATACACACTTCGGAGATATTCAAGAACGCTCAGGAATGGCGCAAGCACATCATCCCGATACCGATAGTGCCTGAGACCATGTCCGCCAACCACCTGATGGGACGGCTCATAAAAGAGAAAAAGAGCATGGCTGTGGTAGTCGATGAATTCGGCGGCACGGCTGGCATTGTGACGAGAGAGGACATTGTGGAGGAAATCGTCGGCGAGATAGAGGACGAGCACGACAACAAGCACCTCGTAGGCAAGATGGTGAACCCTAACGAATTCATATTCTCTGGCAGAATGGAGATAGACAGCATAAACCAGCAGTTCTCGCTCGACATTCCTGAGAGCGACGATTACGTTACCATTGCAGGATACATACTGAACAAAATACAGAATTTCCCGATGGTCAACGACGAGATTGTCATTGATGATTTCAAGATAAAGATATTAAAAATGACAAGCAACAAAATTGAGCTTGTTGACCTCAAAAAGATTGACGACAAAGATTAGAAAAGCGAAAAAAATATAGTATCTTCGCACGTCGCAAAAGAATATAAATAAAAACTAAATAAAATTATGGCAACACTTGAAAGAATTCGTAGCAAAGGTGTTTTTCTTTTGATAATCATCGGCTTGGCTCTTTTAGCATTTATCATCGGTGATTTCTTAAACAACAGTTCAAGCATTCTTCACAAGGACAGAGAGAATGTAGGAGAAATCAACGGGGAAGCCGTTAAGATACAGGATTTCCAGGCTCAGATAGAGCAACTCACTGAGGTTTACAAGATTGAGGTAGGTTCAGAAATCGACGAGAACATGAACTACCAGATAAGAGAATCTGTATGGCAGAGCCTCGTGAAGTCCACACTGATAAAGGAAGAGGCTGAAAAAATCGGCATCGCTGTGAATGACGACGAGCTCAAGGAAGCTACTGTAGGCAATAACCCTGACCCAATCATCACTCAGAGACGTGTATTCGCAAACCCTGCAACTGGACAATTTGACCACGATCGCCTGATCGGCATATTGAACCAGCTGAACCAGAAGCCTTCTACTCCAGAGGAAATGGAGAACTACAAGACTCTCGAGAACTACTGGAAGTACTTTGAGAAAGAGGTTTACAACTCAAGACTCGAAAGAAAGTACCTGACTCTCCTCTCTAAGGGTGTGAATGCCAACAAACTGGAGGCTAAGATGGAATTCGAGTCTAAGAAGAACACTAACGACGCTCTTTACATCTACAAGCCATACTCTTCTATTTCCGATGACAAGGTTAGCGTAAGCGACGCAGACATCCAGAAGAAATACGACGAGGTTAAGGCAGCATTGAAGATCAACGAGGAACTCAGAAATCTGGAGTTCGTTGTATTCGCTAACGAGCCTTCTACAGAGGATGACAAGAAAGCCGCAGAATTCATCAACAAGCTCGTTCCTGAATTCACAACTACAACAGAAATCGCTGAGTTCACAAATCTCAACGGCGGCAAGTGCAACAACGTGCCTCTCTCTGCAAACATGATAGACCCAAGCTTCAGAGACTTCGCTTTTGCTGGAAAGAACGGCGAGGTTTCAGGTCCTAAGCTTTACGGAACTTCATACAAGATGGCAAGAATCATCGACAACACGATTTCTTACCCAGACTCAATCAAAATCAAGCACATTGTGATAGCAGAGAAGGATTCTGCCACAACAAAGGTTCTCGCCGACAGCATAATGAACGCGCTGAACGGTGGCGCCGACTTCGCATTGCTCGCAAAGAAGTATTCTAAGATGCAGCAGACAGCACAGAACGGCGGTGACGCAGGATGGGTTCTGACTGCACAAATCGACAACGACAAACTGCTTAGCGCATTGAACTCACACCCTAACAACGTGAACTTCCAGTTCGCTGAGGAGTCAAACGCAATACAGATTATCCAAATAACAGACAGAACAAAGGCTGTAAGAAAAGCTAAGTTGGCTATCATCGAGTCTGAGGTTTCTCCAAGCAAGGAGACTACTGCAAAGAACTTCAACTTGGCAAAGGGTTTCGCTGGCTCAAGCAAGGATGCCGCAGCATTCGAGGCTAACGCCAAGAAGAACGGATACAACGTATATCCTTACACTACCCTGACATCTAACCTGCCAAGCCTCCAGAATCTCGAGAACTCAAGAGCCATCGTACAATGGGCTTTCAACGACGAGACTGAGAAGGGCGCTGTTTCTGATGTTTATGAGTGCGGCAACTTCTTCGTTGTAGCAGCGCTGAAGGACATCGAACCTAAGGGTTACAGAACATTGGCTAACGAGGAGGTTAAAGACCAGATTAAGTACCTTGTACTGCGCGACAAGAAGGCTGAAATCATATCAAAGGATCTTGACGGAGCAAAAGACATCAACGCACTCGCAGCTAAACTGCAACTTAGCGTTGACTCGGCTAACCAGATAAACTTCGCTACAACAGCGTTGCCAAAGGTTGGATTCGAGCCATCAGTCATAGCTGCTATCGCATTGGGCAAGCAAGGACAGGTGTCTAAGCCAATCAAGGGCAACCAGGGTGTTTATGTGGTGAATGTGACAAAGCAGGTTCCTACTGCAAACAAGCTGGACGAGAAAGCAGAAATGGAGGCTCTGACAACAAGACAGCTGTACTCTGTATATCGTTCGGTTGACGCTCTCATCGGAAACTACGAAATCGTTGACAACAGAAAGAATTTCTATTAATAGCAAAGTAATCTTTCCTTAATGGCGGAAAAATTATTAGGAAAAACTCTTGAAGAATTGAAGACCCTTGTCAGTGACTTGGGTCTTCCTTCTTTTTCTGCGAAGCAGATAACCGACTGGCTGTACAAGAAGCGTGTCACAGACATAGACGCCATGACCAATATCTCGCAGAAGAACCGCGACCTGCTGAAAAGCAGATATGAGATAGGACTTCACGCGCCTGTGAAGGAGGCAGTGTCAAAAGACGGAACTAAGAAATTCCTTTTCAAGACAGAAAACGGATTCATAGAATCGGTCTATATCCCAGAAGAAGACAGAGCCACACTGTGCGTGTCATGCCAAGTGGGATGCAAGATGAACTGCTCGTTCTGCGCCACAGGAAAGATGGGATTTCACGGCAACCTCGACACCGCCGACATAATAAACCAGGTGCTGTCGATACCTGACTCCGAAAAACTCACAAACATAGTCTATATGGGCATGGGCGAGCCAATGGACAACCTGACCAACGTGCTGAAGTCGTTAGACATCCTGACAAAGGAATACGGACTGGCATGGTCGCCTAAGAGAATCACTGTATCGACAGTCGGAATAATCCCAGGCATGAGAGTTTTTCTGAAAGACTCACAATGCCACATCGCCGTGTCGCTGCACAACCCGATAAGCTCGGAGCGCGCCGCGATAATGCCGGCAGAAAAGGCATATCCGATAAACGACGTCGTGGCGGAACTCCGCAAATACGACTTCTCGCACCAGAGAAGAGTCTCGTTTGAATACACGCTCATAGAGAACGTGAACAACACGATGCGTCACGCAGCCGCATTGGTCAGACTCTTGAAAGGATTCGAGTGCAGAGTGAATATCATACGCTACCACCAGTCGGCAAACACAGAACTGAAAAGCGCCGGCAACGACAGCGCCGTGCAGTTTCGCGACTACCTAAACGACAACGGCATAACAGCCACTATAAGAAAATCGAGAGGCGAGGATATTGACGCCGCATGCGGACTTCTCTCCACAAAAGAGAGCGAGCAGCTCTAAACATAACGAACCACTCTGATTTTTTCGTAAATTTGAAGAATCAATCTGATGAAAATGAAGACACGCTTACTAACAATAATAGCAGCGATAACGCTTGTACTGCTCACTGGATGCGAGAAAGGACGTTTCCTCTCTTCGATTAACGGCGCGCCATACGAGCTGCTTGTCGTGGCAGACAAAAGCATGTGGAACACAGCAAGCGGCAAAGCGCTGTTCGGACTGCTGGAAAAAGACATGCCGTCCATGCCGCAGAAAGAGCCTTACTTCTCGACATCAAGATGCGACCATGCCGACTTCACATCTATGCTCAAGCCGACAAGAAACATCCTGATAGTTGACATAAACGCGAAAAAACACAAGCACAACGACATCGCTTTCTCGAAAAACAGATGGGCAAAGCCGCAGTCTGTAGCCAAAATCGTGGCTCCGACACAAGATTCGCTGCTTAGCCTCATCGAGAAAAGAGGACAGGAGATTCTGGACTACTTCGTGCAGGCAGAACTCGACCGCGAGAAAGAATTTCTGTACAAGCAGAGCAACGCACAGCTGGAAAACATGGTCTATGAGATGTACAACATACAGATAAAAGTGCCAACCGAGATAACACAGTACAAGAAAGACCCTGCAGTGAATGCGTTGTGGCTGTCGAGCGGCGCCAACGACGCAAGAACAGACCTCATAATCTACTCATATCCGTACACCGACAAGGCGCAGCTTTCGCTCGACTCGCTGATGGCGAAGCGCGACACCGTGTGCCGCCGACTGATACCCGGACCGGTGGACGGCTCGTATATGGGCACTGAGACGAAATACGACTTCCCTGTGAGAAGGGACATAAACAAGAACGGCAAATACTGCGCACAGATAACTGGACTCTGGCGAGTGTTCGGCAAGAGTATGATGGGAGGCCCTTACATATCGCACACAAGCATCGACCAACTGCACCAGCAGATAGTGACTGTGGAAGGATTTGTGTACGCTCCGCAGAAGAACAAACGCAACCTGATAAGAAAAATGGAGGCTGTGCTGCAGACCGTGCAGCTGCCATCGTTCGCCGACGACGTGACAGTCACAGCCAGCAAATAAGAATAGAAACAAAACAAGAATACAAGAATTATGGATAAACTACCTATCATAGGAATATCGCAAGGAGACGTGAACGGCATAGGCCTGGAGATGATACTGAAAACTCTCTCGGACCCAATGGTTTTGGACATCTGCACGCCAGTAATATACGGCTCGCCTAAAGCCGCTGCATTCTACAGAAAGAATCTTGAACTGCAGAACCTGAACCTCAACCAGATAACCGACGCATCGGACGCTTCTGCAAAGAAAATCAACATAATAAACACTTCGGACGAAGACCTGAAGGTGGACATAGCAAGAGCGACTCCTGAAGCCGGCAAAGCCGCACTTTCGGCGCTGCAAGCGATGGTCGAGGACGCAAAGAACAATAAAATCGACGCCATGGTGACTGCTCCTATCAACCGCGAGGCTTACGCCGAGGGCGAGTTGCCATTCAAGGGACATAGCCAGTATTTGCAGGAAAGCACAGGCGAGGAAGCGCTGCCTCTCCTGGTCAACGAGATAATGAAAATAGCCACAGCGACTGGACACATCGCCCTGTCGAAAGTGCCGGGCTGCCTGACACAGGAACTGATAATAAAGAAAGTGAAGCAGATAAACGAGGCGCTGCGCCGCGACTTCACCATTGCAAAGCCACGCATAGCCGTGCTTGCGCTCAACCCGACGATGCAGGACGAAGAGGAGAACATAATACGTCCAGCGGTGAAACGCCTGAACGACGAGGGACTGCTCTGCTTCGGACCGCACATCGCAAGCCTGCTGTTCCGCTCGAAGGAATTCACACGCTACGACGCAATACTCGCCATGTATCACGACCAGGGACAGATAGCATTCAACGCAATATCAATGGACGCCGGAGTGAACTACACTTCCAATCTGCCTATCATCAGAACTGCGCCGATACGCGGAACTGAATACGAGATAGCCGGTAAGAACGAGGCTTCCGAAGAGTCGTTCAGAAACGCGATTTATCTGGCTGTCGATATAATCAAGAACAGAAGAAACTTCGATGAAGCCAACAAGAGACCGCTCAAATAAACGGCATAAAACACTGAAACACAAAGGCGAGGACACAATTCCCCGCCTTTTTTCATCATCATTTTTAGTAATGACGGCTTAATAAAATCCCTACTTTTTAGGATTGCCAGGACCGCTCGGCGACAATAACTTTGCAAGTGAAAATTAAAGGGGTTACACACGGATTTTTTTGATTGGTTAGAATCCGTATCAAACATTCCCTTACAGATCACATCTTTTGCCATTTGTGTTTCTGTAAAAGAAGTTGATTGGTTTATTCGTTAAGTAAGAAAGCCCCCTTCAACAAAAGGAGGGGGCTTCCTTCTTAGCTAAAAAGGAAAAGAAATGGAAGTTCTGGCACATCATATTTACGAATACAACAAAGGGTTGCGCAACCTCGTGCTGCACACAATGAGTTCCGCCAACAGAGAGAAAGCTGAGCGCAAACTCAAGAGCAACCATATAAAGTACTACATCCAGGAAGTCAGCACCAAGAAGATAAACGTATTCTTCGGCGCCGACGAATGCGTCGAGGTGATAATGCGCATCGTGGCGGACAAAAGCCTCAACGAGCTGACACCCGCCGAAGACTTCATACTAGGCACACTGCTCGGCTACGACAAGAAGCAGCAATGCAGCCGTCTGCTCAAGAAGCTGCAGAACGAGGAGTTGCCGAAAATGAGGATTGCGTAAGCCAGCGCCACGCAACCATCACTCAATCTCCTCGAGTTCCCCAGTCTCAGAATCAATTATAAATCCGCGAACCACAATATCCTTTGGCACAAGCGGATGCGTCTTTATCGTCTCGACAGTCTTTCTCACAGATTCAGGCGTATCCCTGAATCCCTCGAGCCAATGGTGCAGGTCTATTCCGCATTTCTGTATGGTGTCGAGTGTCTCGTCAGTCACGCCGCGGACTATCATCTCGTCGTGGAAATGCTCATAGCTCATGTGGCAAGCGCCGCAGTGCGAATGCGCCACGACCATTATCTCCTTCACCCCCAGTTCATAAATAGCCACTATGAGACTGCGCATGGCTGAGTCGAAGGCAGAAATCACCAATCCGCCGGCGTTCTTTATTATCTTAGCGTCGCCGTTCTTCAGTCCGAGCGCAGCCGGCAACAGTTCCGTCAGTCGTGTGTCCATGCACGAGAGCACCGCCAGTTTCTTGTCCGGATACTTGTTTGTGATATACCTTTCGTAGCCCTTCTGCGCCACGAAAGTCTTGTTGTAGTCTAAAATCTGGTCTATCATTCTTCTGGATTTTTTGTTTGTATATATATGTCGTAAAGTGACAATGCCTCTTTCAACTTGTCCTGCATGTAGTTCTTGACATTTCTCGGCGAGAGGATTTTTATGCCCGGTCCGTATGACATAAATACAGAATAGAGTTCGAAGTTTATGACTACTTCTATCTGGAACACACAACTGCCGTCCTCGGGATTCTCCCTTACCAATTGCTGCGATTTGTGCAGCGGCTTCGTCTTTATGTATTTGCTCTGCTCCGCCGTAGCCCAGAACTTGATGAGTTTCGGAGTGGTTCTTATGTTCTTGCTTACGCCTATAACATCATCGAAGAAATGCTCGGAGTCAAAGTCCGGATTTTCTTGAAACGGCAAATCCACTGGCTCAACGCTCTCTATGCGGTCGAGCGCAAGGTTATACAGCAGCAAGTCCTTGGAACTTGACCCGAAAAGGAACCAGCGGTTGCGAAACTCCTTCAGCAAGTACGGATAGAGAATGTACTCAACCGGCTTTCTCGCGCTGAACGATTTGTACATTATACGCAGCGTCTGCTTTTTGACGATGTAATTGTATAGCGGATTAAGCAGGCGGATGCCTTTGAGGTCCGGCACATTGTCGAAGTTTATTATCGGCTTGCGCTTGCCGCTGCTTATAGCGAGCTTATCCTGAAGCCTGCTCACCACATCAGCTATCTCGGCGAACTGCTCGAAGCCGTCCAGCTGCCGCAGCATATCGACAGCCTCATGCAGCACGTCATAGTCGTTTTGCGAAAGCGGCATGTTCATGATTGAGAAATCGTCGTCGGCATAGCGGTAATACTTATGGTCGTACACCTCGATAGGCGCGTTGTATCCGAGTTTGTCCGAGCGCATCATCTGTATGTCGGACTGCACAGTGCGCACCGAGACGCCTTTTTCTATGCCCTCCGCGTCGTAAATCGCTTCGGAGCAGGCTGCCACAAGGTCGTCGAGTGTCCATCGGCGGTATTTGTTGCGCAGGCAGTTGTCGATTGTCTTATAACGAATAAGCGCGTTTTTATTTGCTGGCATATCTCTTAGTCTTATTGATTTTCCACGAAAAAACCTCTTTTCTACGCAGCCTATCTGCGTAGTTCTCAAAGATGTGCATTTTTTTTGAAAAAAAAGTGTTTTTTCTTCAATTGCGCAAAAAGATTGCGCAGTGGCAATTTTGTTTTGCAGTGTGAAAACGAAATAACAATGAAAGCAAATGCAACATACATAGAGCAAATAGCGATACCTGCGCATCTCAAAGACGTGGAGCAGGAGCATAATGTGAGGATTCTTCTCGCTGTGGAGTCTGGCAGCCGGGCATGGGGCTTCGAGTCAGCCAACAGCGACTGGGACGTGAGATTCATATATGTGCATAAGCCAGAGTGGTACTTCATGATAGACAGACAGCGTGACGTAATCGAGCATATGTACGACGACGACGTGGACCTGGCTGGATGGGACTTGCGGAAGGCTTTGTCGCTGCTCAAAAGCAGCAATCCGTCAATGTTCGAATGGCTCGCCTCGCCTAAGGTTTACTTTGTGGATGCAGATTTCAGAAGACGTATTGACGAAGTTAAGGCTATGTTCTTCAACCCAATAAAGGTGATGTATCACTATAACCACATTTACAGTGGTCATGACGAGAAGTATCTGCAGAAAGAGGATTGCTCGATGAAACGCTTCCTGTATTATCTCAGAGGTGTGCTGGCATGCCGATGGATAGAGCAAAACGAATCATTGCCACCTGTCGCGTTCGACGAACTTGTCGCGGCAGTAGTGAACGAGGACAGCATAAAAGCATCTATAGAAAAACTGATACAGCTGAAGAAAAGCGGCACAGAGAGGGACTTGCACGTCATTGACAAGGAACTGATGTCGTACGCTCGGCATTGGGCTGACGTTTACAACGAACGGATAGACTCATTCCGCCCGGATTTGCACAAGGCCTCGACAGAGACATTGGATTCGATAATGCGCGATATAACGATGAATAGAATGAATTTATAACAAAACAATATAACCATGATAACAAAAATGATAAACAACCGTCCTGTTAAGATCTGGACGGACAATGTAGAAGAGTCAGCCATGCGCCAGATTGAAAACCTGACCACACTGCCATTCCTCTTCCACCACCTTGCCATAATGCCCGACGTGCATACTGGCATGGGGATGCCGATAGGCGGTGTGCTGGCGTGCGAAGGCGCTGTCATACCGAACGCTGTGGGCGTGGACATAGGCTGCGGAATGTGCGCAGTGAAGACCAATTGGAAAGTGAGCGAGATAAGCGCGGAGGTGCTTCGCAAGAAGATCATGAGAGGAATCCGTAAGCGCATCCCGCTCGGAAGAGAGCACCACAAGACAGCGCAAGACATCGCTTATCTACCTGTAGGACATGACATTGACAGCATGGAGATAGTAAAGCGCAGACAGATAGCCATAACAAAGGAAGTCGGCACACTGGGCGGAGGCAACCACTTCATTGAACTGCAGAAGGACGAGGAGGACACACTTTGGATTATGATCCACTCAGGCTCACGCAACCTCGGAAAACAGGTCGGCGATTATTACAACAAGTTAGCCGCAGCACTGAACAAGAAATGGCACTCCGCCGTCTCACCCGACATACGCCTGCCTTTCCTCGCCCAAGGCACGAAGGAGTTTGAGATGTACTGGAAGGAGATGAATTTCTGCATAGACTTCGCTCTCTGCAACCGCAGGCTCATGATGGAGCGCATCGAGGAGGTGCTGTCCGACTCGCTGCCGGGCATAGAGTTCGAACCGATGATCAACATCGCCCACAACTATGCGGCAGTGGAACACCACTTCGGGAGCGATGTCATAGTGCACCGCAAGGGAGCGACGCTTGCTCGCGAAGGAGTTGTGGGCATCATCCCCGGCTCACAGGGCACGGCCTCATACATCGTGGAGGGGTTGGGCAACCCCGAGTCGTTCTACTCATGTTCTCACGGCGCCGGACGTGTGCTCTCGCGCACAGCTGCCATACGCGACCTTGACCTCCGAGAAGAAATTGAAAGGTTGGAAGCAAAGGGCATTGTACACGCCATCCGCTCGCAGAACGACATGCAGGAGGCATCGGGCGCTTACAAGGACATCGAGGAGGTCATAGCCAACGAGACGGACCTCGTGAGAGTGAAGACGAGACTTCTGCCTGTGGCTGTGATAAAAGGGTGAGAATTATTAACCCCAAACCAATAAAAAAGAAAAGATTTTTACGATTACGCAAAAATATTGCGCAGTGGCAATTTTACTTTGCATCAAGAAAATAAAAGACGGACCAAAATAGTCTTACTTCAAAAAGAACGAGAACGGACTCTCGGAGTCTGTG
>CAMHCZ010000009.1 GCA_946183755.1 uncultured bacterium
ACGTAGAAAATACAACTACACATATGGCTTATATATAGGAGATATTTCCAAATAAGCGCCAAAATGTAGATAGTTTTTAAACACTGTATTTTTGCAGGTTTCTTGCCGAAGATTGAGGTGCGTCGCTACAGATGAAAAAGGATAGCCCGAAAAGCTATCCTTTTTTATTTCTATGCGGTCTGGAAGAATTTACTTCTTTGTGATGTTGAAGGTGGTGGAAGCGAGCGCTGCGCCGTCGATGAAGACGTCCACTTTGTACGTGCCGGGCATGAGTGTCTCGGTCACGTCGTAATACAGTATCTGCTGCTGCTTCTCGCCCTTGTACTCGATGTCCTTCTTCATTGAGTAGGCTATGTAGTTGCCTTCGTACTTGAACTTGGTGTTGCCCTTGTTCAGGCACTCGTGCGAAGGAGAGAGTATTCTCATGTAGATGGTCTTGTAGCCCACCTGCGTCGTCACGTTCTTTCCTATGAGTATGTTGACGGCGATTCTCTGTATCTTGCCGAGTCGGTTGGTCACGTTGCCGCGCTTGTTCAGTGTTTCCACTGAGAGTATGTCCACATCTATCATCGCCGCGCGAGTGACGACTTCTGTGAGCTGCTGCTTGTCCTTGGTCAGCTGCTCGTTCTTAGTGGTTGTCTCCTCCACTTGCTGCTTCATCTGCGAGTTCTCGTTGCGCAGCGCGCTGTTCACGCGGTTCAGCGAGTCCACTTTGCGTATGTAGTCATACAGCACAGTTCTTACGACTGAAAGTTCGTCCTTGAGTTCCTGTATTTTCTTTGCGTCGGTGGCTTTGACGGTGTTCAGCTCGTCAATCAGGAGCTGGATTTTCTGCTTCTGCTCCTCGATTTGCGCTATGAGCGAATCGTTGCCTATGTTCATGGCGCTGAACTCGTTGATTTCGGCTTGCATCGAGAGCAGGTCCTCCTGCGCCTGGCGCTTTTCCATATCCAGCAGTTCCTCGGCGGCCTTCAGGTCCTCCTGCTGCTTCTCGTTCTCCTGCGAGAGTCTGACGAACTGCACGCCCAGCACTCCGAGAGCGGCTATGGCGACTGCTATGATGATGGTGATGATTATTTTTCTCTTCATAGTCGTTTATTTACTGCCTTTGGCTGTTGTACGGCGTGCGCGTCCGCGCTTCGGCTTGTCGGACTTGTCTTCGTTCTCTATGATGGTCTTGCATTCCTCGAGTGTCAGAGCCGCAGGGTCCTGCTTCTTAGGAATCTTGTAGTTTGACTTCTTGTATGAGATGTAAGGACCGAATCTTCCGTTGAGAATCTGGAGTTCAGGCTCTTCGTCGAAAGTCTTTATTATCTTGTTCTTGTCGTCGGTGCGCTTCTTCTCTATCAGTTCGATGGCTCTCTCGAGTGTTATGGTCAGAGGGTCCTCGCCCTTAGGTATAGAGACGAACTTTGAGTTGTGGCGGATGTATGGTCCGAAACGTCCCACGGCAGCCACGATGTCCTTGTCCTCGAACTGTCCAAGTGTGCGTGGCAGCTTGAAGAGGTCGAGCACTTCGTCGAGAGTTATGGTCTCGATGCTCTGTCCTTTGCGCAGAGGCGCGAAGCGTGGCTTCTCCTCCTCGTCGGCCGAGCCTATCTGCGCCACAGGTCCGAATCGTCCTATCTTGACAGAGACTGGTTTGCCCGTTCCCGGTTCCTCGCCGAGTATTCTCTCGCCTATCTTGTGCTCGGACTTGACCATCGACGCCTCCACAGAAGGGTGGAAATCCTTGTAGAACTTGTCGATGGACTTCTTCCAGTCGGTCTTGCCCTCGGCTATGTTGTCGAAGTCCTTCTCCACCTTGGCTGTGAAGTTGTAGTCCATTATGTTAGGGAAGGTCTGGTCCAGGAAGTCGGTCACGACGATTCCGGTGTCTGTAGGCAGCAGTTTGCCCTTCTCCGCTCCGGTTATCTCCTCCTTCATCTCGTCCACTATCGCGTTGTCCTTGCCGAGGCTCAGCACGTTGTAGAGTCTCTTCACGCCTTCCTTCTCGCCCTTCTCCACGTATCCGCGGTTCTGTATTGTCGATATGATAGGCGCGTATGTTGATGGGCGGCCGATGCCGAGTTCCTCGAGCTTGCGCACGAGCGAAGCCTCGGTGTAGCGTGCAGGGTGCTGGCTGAATCGTTCAGTGGCGTTTATGCCGTTCATCTTCAGCGCGTCGCCCTTCTTGAGAGGAGGCAGTATTGAGCTGTCCTCCTTTGCTGTCTCGTCGTCGGTGCTTTCGAGGTAGAGTTTCAGGAAACCGTCGAAGGTCACAACCTCGCCTGTAGCCACGAACTTCTCGTCGCTTGTAGATATTTTGATGGTGGCTGTCGTGCGCTCTATCTCGGCGTCAGCCATCTGCGATGCCACGGTTCTTTTCCATATCAGGTCGTAGAGGCGCTTCTCCTGCGCTGTGCCGCTGATAGCCTGGTTGGCTATGTATGTCGGTCTGATGGCCTCGTGAGCCTCCTGCGCTCCCTTTGAGCTGGTGTGGAACTGGCGTGTCTTTGAGTACTTCTCGCCGTAGTTTTCGGTGATGGTCTCCTTGGCAGTGCCTATGGCGAGTGTCGAGAGGTTGAGCGAGTCGGTACGCATGTATGTTATGTGTCCCGATTCGTAGAGTGTCTGTGCCACTCTCATGGTCTGGTTCACGGAGAATCCGAGTTTGCGTGCTGCCTCCTGCTGCAGTGTCGATGTGGTGAAAGGAGGCGCTGGCGACTTCTTGGCAGGTTTTACTACCACGTTGTCGATGCTGAAGTCGGCGTTCTTGCAGTTCTCGAGGAACATGAGCACTTCCTCCTTGGTCTTGAATCGGCTCTGCAGTTCAGCCTTCACTTTGCTTGCCTTGCCTTTGGCGTTGGCTATGGTGAATTCGCCTAAGACTCTGTAGCTTGCCTCGCTCTTGAAGTTGTTTATCTCACGCTCTCTCTCCACGATGAGGCGCACAGCCACGCTCTGCACACGTCCGGCAGAGAGCGAAGGCTTGATTTTTCTCCAAAGCACAGGCGAGAGCTCGTAACCCACGATGCGGTCCAGCACACGGCGTGCCTGCTGCGCGTCCACGAGGTTGATGTCAATCTCGCGAGGGGTCTCGATAGCCTTCAGTATTGCGTTCTTTGTGATTTCGTGGAAGACGATTCTCTTGGACTTCGCCTTGTCCAGTCCTAAGACTTCGGCCAAGTGCCATGATATGGCCTCTCCTTCGCGGTCCTCATCGGATGCAAGCCAAACGGTCTTTGCGCTTTTCGATGCTTTTTTCAACTCGCCCACGAGTTTGAGTTTGTCTTTAGAGACTTCGTATAGAGGTTCGTAGTTATGGTCGAAGTCGATGCCGAGTCCTTTGTCGCTCAGGTCGCGGATATGTCCGAAGCTCGACATTACTGTGAAATCTTTCCCAAGGAAGTTCTGAATGGTTTTTGCTTTCGCAGGGGACTCAACGATGACTAGATTTTCTGGCATGATTGAATCTTTTTCTATTTATATGTGTGATTTTTCTTTTGGCGTGCAAAATAACGAATAAAAAAACGGAGACACAAATCGTAACTCCGTTTTTTGTAAATCTTATTAATCAGTTGATTAAGTGTGCGGTGTAAAAAGCAGAGCGCGAGGGCTCATCTTTGTGTGTGATATAATCTCTATCTTTGGCAAAGTGATTTGACAAATCCAGCAAAAACGAACTATGAATTTTCTGGAACATATTGAATGTTCAGATGTATTTATGGAGCAATGGGGTTTGTCCATGGACTATATGTAATTTTATTCAATAAAAAGATCATGAAGAAGTTGTTATTTCTATTTACATTTTTGATTCTATGTTTTTATTCTGATTCACACCCCCCAAAAGACACAATGTGTGATTATATCAACGATAAAGAAGCGGTTTGGCTAAATAAACTTGCTTCATTGCATGGGATAGAATATGATTTCACCGGCAAGAAAGTAGCATTTTACACCGGTCCTGGAGCTGACGCACGACGAAGCAAAGAAGATTTTCTGTCTAAATGCCGTAATATTGATGATGAATATAACCCGAATTCGTTCTATACTCCTAGAATCTATATTTTCAATGAAGAAGAAAAGAAAAAGGCCGATGAATACGACGCAGTTATTGTGTATGGTTCAGTAAAGCAGCTCCCTTCTAAGAAAACTCTTATTAGACGCTTGCATAGATTACGCCTTTTTAGATAGCTACAGCGACAGCTGTCCGCACGTGGTTGTCGAGTACCGCCTTCGGACAATAACAAACGCTTGAGAAAAACTCTCAAGCGTTTTTTATTTGCGTTCAAAAATGTCTTGTTTAGAAAGGTTTGAAACCGATGATTTCTCTTACCTCTTGGATTGTCTTGCGTGCGTTCTCTCTTGCTTTCTCGGCGCCCATCTTTGTGACTTTGGAGATGTAGGCGTCGTCGGCTGAGATAGCTTTTATCTTCTCGCTGAACGGAGCGACGAATTTTATCATGTCCTCGGCGAGCTGCTTCTTCATGTCGCCGTAGCGTATCGCGCATTTGTTGTACTGTTCGTCGAAGAACGCCACTGTGTCCGGCGTAGAGACGATGGACATGAGCTGGAAGAGGTTTTTTATCGCCTCTGGCTTCTCCTGGTTAGGCTCGGTCGGTCCGCCGTCGGTCTTGGCTTTCATCACTTTCTTTCTTATGTCCTCAGGTGTGTCGTTTAGGTAGATGGCGTTGCCTTCGCCCTCGCTCTTGCCCATCTTGCCCGAGCCGTTGAGTCCCGGCACTTTGACGAGCTCGCCGCCGTAGTTGAATGCCTGTGGCTCCTTGAAGTAATCGACGCCGTAGATGTTGTTGAATCGGTTGCCGAATGTTCTTGTCATCTCAAGGTGCGGAGCCTGGTCCTTGCCAACAGGCACTTTCGTAGCCTTGTGCAGGAGTATGTCGGCAGCCATGAGCGTAGGGTATGTCAGCAGTCCGGCGTTGACGTTCTGTGGGTTCTGGCGCACCTTCTCCTTGAATGTCGCGCAGCGCTCCAGCTCGCCGATGTAGGCGTTCATGTTGAGGAAGAGGTAGAGCTCGATGACTTCAGGCACGTCGCTCTGCACGTAGAGTGTGCACTTCTCAGGGTCGAGTCCTGCGGCGAGGTAATCGACGAGTATGCTCTTTACGTTGCCGTGCAGGTCATCGGGGTGCGGATGTGTAGTAAGTGAGTGATAGTCAGCTATGAAGAAATAGCAATTGTATTCGTTCTGCATCTTGATGAAGTTCTTGAGCGCTCCGAAGTAGTTGCCCAAGTGCAGGTTTCCGGTTGGGCGTATGCCGCTTACTACAGTTTCCATTTTATTATCGTTTTTGTTGTTTGTCTTTATTTTTGCGTTTACGAGGCACAAAAATAGTGATATTTTGAAGAAGAAAGAAAAGGAGTTTGTTTTATTCGGTGCTTCGGCACCATCCGGTCATTGAGCGAAGCCGAAATGCGGATGGGGCGTTATCCGGTGCTTCGGCTACGCTCAGCAACCAAATACCAGCAACCGAAAGCCGCAGATGATTTGTTTCGTTTTAAGAAACAATATTCTATATTTGCGGAGACAATAACCAAATTAAAACATAAGAAACATGAAGAAACTATTATTCCCATTGTTCGCTGTTGCAGCGATGGTGCTTGCATCTTGTTCTAGTGATGATGACGACAAGGAGCCAGCAGCAACACATTATTATACAATAGCAACAGAAGATATGTCTTGGGGCAAAGCCAACCAAGCAGACATTGAATATGTCGCTAACTTCTTTACTGATGACGTGAGAATGTTTACAATGGAAGGCACAAGAGACGAAGCCGACCAGAAAGCGTTGAAATACTACAAAGACATTCTTTCGCAGATAGATGATGAGCGAGTACGCAATGCCTTCCCAGCTGTTTACGATGAAGGTTTGGAGGAATACTTGTACTTCGCAGTGCATCTGACTCGCACCGAGGGTCGTCCAGACACGCTTGCGTCAAAGCGTTGGGCGCTTAACGGCGTTGAAGAGAACTAAGTAGGAATCAACAGAAATAATAAAGGCAGCGGAGAGAGAAATCTTCGCTGCCTTGTTTTTTATGTGCCGGCGCTATGCCAGTTTGCCCTTGCCGAGCGACTTGCGGAACTCCCGCGGCGACTTGTCGAACCGCAGCTTGAACGCCTTGCTCATGGACTGTATGTCCTTGTAGCCCGACGCGAGCGCCACTTCGGTTATGGTCATGTCGGAGGTGTTGAGCAGCCGTGCGCACTTGAGCAGTTTCTTCTCCGACACCCACGCCGAGAACGACATGCCCAGCTCCTTGTAGAGGTATTTGCTGAAGCTGTCGTTGGACACTTTCAGCGCGTTGGCTATGTCGCTTATGTTGGCCTTTGGGCGGAAGATCGGGTTGTTCTCCTCTCTGAGCAGCAGTATCTCCAGGTTCTCCCTTATGATTTGCGCAGGAGACTTCTCGCTCGACTTCTGCATGCACGACTTGCGGTATCTGTCATATATGAAATATGTGCGTGACACAGCCACTATCAGCAGCACGTTCGCCACGAAGTGCGGCCAGATGCTCTCTATGAAGTGCGCCGACATGGAGAATGTCATTATGCTTGTGTATGAGAATATGCTTATCGCCTCGTCTTTCATGCGCTTCCTCACTTCCGTAGATACTTCCTTCTTCTTGCGGAAGTACTTCAAATAGCTGTTAATGAGCATGTAGATCATGAAGATGTAGCATGTGACGATAATGATGTTCATGATTTCCCTCACCACGAAGAAGGCTCCTATGAAGTTGTCGGTGTGGCAGATGTCGGCGTAGTTATAGAGAGGCTTGTATAGGTTGAGTGCCTGGCTGACGTAGTTGCCAACGACGCAGATGACAGCGTACTGCAGCAGCATGAACCATGAGTATGGGTTCTTGTAGTAGTCTTTGCCGAAGTGGGCTATGGACAGGAGTATGAACGTGACGAAGGTGATGTATTCCCAGCACATCGCGTTGGTGGCGAGTATTTCCGGCTGTCCGTTGTGCACAATGTGTGCGTTGGCGGTGACCGTCACGGCAAGCAGCGCGAAGAACGCGATGAAGGACTTGCGTCGCAGCTGGAAGCGCTTGTTCTTCATCTTTCTGCTGGCGAAGATCATGTAGAAGAGCATGCACAAAGCCTGCAACAGGAGCAAAGAGCATGAAATGTAAAAAGCAATAGTGGCCATATTTAAGACTTTTTCTTTCTTTTTGTTACGGAAGTTTAAGATTTGCAACCAAAGTGGTGTAAAAAATTGTAAAAGTATGATTGCAATATCAATCCTGTTGTGACAAAAATATGGAATTAAATAATTTTGCGCCTTGTTTTTTGCTGATAATTAACAAAAAACACATTGTCCCTTGAATTCAATACTTCAATGTTTAGTGTTGATTCAAGCAAAAAAGGAAGAGCATTTAGCAAAACACGTTCTTTTTGTCAAGGTGTTTAAGTTAAAACGGAGAAAACAGACTGATTAACAGAGACAAGGCGTAATTCTATATGATTAAGGTTATTTCAACAAAATTTAATATTAAAGGTGTATTTGTAGCGCTGTTGCTTGGATTTTCGGCTACGGCATCGGCTCAGTCGGCAGTGATGGCGGCAGGAGGCGACGGCAGTTCGTCGTCCGGCTCTTTCAGCTATACGGTGGGCGAGGCGAGCAGCACGAAGTCCGCTTCTATATGCGAAGGTGTGCAGCAGTCGTCGCTCGAGGTGGAGGAGACAGGTCAAACGACAGGCGCGCAGCAAGCGTTGACGGCTGACATCAAGGTTTATCCTAACCCCGTGGCGGATGTCCTGAACGTGGAATGCAAAGGCATGGGCGAAGGCACTTACAGAATATACAGCTCTAACGGCGCGGTGCTGACAAACGGCGTTTGCGGCGACGGCAAGACGTCGATAGACATGAGCGAGGCAGTGCCTGGCGTCTATTCGATGATAATAGAAAGCGACGGCAGAGTGAAGTCATATAAGATAATAAAGAAAACAAGATAAAGCAGAATGAAAAAACTAAGAGCGATTGTGATGGCATTGGCCATCGTTTCATCAATGTTGGCGTGGGCATCCGCGCCTAAGGGCTTCAGCTACCAGGCGACAGTCAGAAATGCTGACGGAAGTCTGGCGGTGAACAAGATAGTGGGAGTGCGCGTCAGCATACTCCGCGGAAGCGTGACCGGCGCTGTGGTGTACAGCGAGACGAATACAGTGAAAACCAACGCCAACGGACTGTTCAGCCTTCAAGTGGGCGCAGGAACGGTCAAGGGCGGCTCGTTCGCCGACATCGACTGGACCGACGGCACATATTATATGAAGAGCGAGATATCCCTGAACAACAATTCTGTTTACGACATCTCGGCTACGAGCCAGCTGCTCTCGGTGCCTTTCGCCATGTACGCCGACAAGGCAGGCGAGGCCAAGACAGCTTCGGCGCTGAGCGGAACAGTGGACTACAGCGCCATAACCAATGCTCCGACTTACTCCAAGGTGGCTGAGAGCGGCGCATACGGCGACCTGACCGGCAGACCGACTTCGGTGAGCGCATTCGCCAACGACGCAAACTACCTGACCAATGCCGCAAACTCATTGACAAGAAACGGCAACAGCATCGTGCTGAACGATATGAACGGCGACCCTCTGTCGGAGGTGTCAATCTTATCGACAGAAGCGGTGGATTACAACTCTCTCAAGAACAAGCCTTCGTTCTCGGCTGTGGCTACGAGCGGCGCATACGGCGACTTGGACGGTGCGCCAACCAAGGTGAGCGACCTCGATAACGACGCGAAGTACATAAGCGAGGAGAGCCAGGAGCTGCAGAGACAGGGCAATACCGTGTATCTCGTGGGCGGAAAGACCGAGACATCAATCGACCTGACACAGACCGAGGCTCAGACCATAGGTCTCGACGCTTCGAAGAAACTCTACATAACCGACGGCAACGGCAACAAGATAGCCGAGGTGGACCTCTCGAACCTTTTCACAGAGAAGCAGGAGCTGTCGCTCACGGGCAGCGAGCTGTCGCTCACAGGTGGCGCTGAAGCCAGCAAGGTGGACCTTGCTCCGCTGATGAGCAGCACCAAGGGCGGAGGCGCTTCGTTGCCAAGTGGAACAAACAAGGGAGACCTTTTGTATTGGAACAGCGAGGAATGGGCTGTGCTTCCAAGAGGAGTGGAAGGACAGATGCTGGCAATCGCCGACGGCCAGCTCACATGGATCGACCCTTCGTACGCGAACACAGTCGCAGGCACATACGCAGTAGGCGATATTTATTATGAGGATGGAATGCCTGTAGGTGTCGTGGTGCAATCTTCTTCGATAGGAAGAATGGGTAAGATAATCGCTTTGACAGACGCAGGCAAGACAGCATGGAGCTCAAGCGACAAGGTGTCGACAGGAGCAAAGGACTTGGACTTTGGCCAGAATAACCTGAACACAGTGAAGTTATACGACCCAACAGATTGGGCGACTAAGTACGAGGCTTTCGGTTTAGCTGACGGCAAGGACGGATGGTACGTTCCTTCAAGGAATGAGCTCAGCGTGGTTTATGACAACAAGATTTCCATAAACAACGCTTTGGCTAATGTGCCAGGAGCAAAGGCTCTCAATGCGGCCTACTGGACATCGACAGAGTACGGAAATTCAACATCATACGTAGCATTCATTAATGATACAACATTCCGTTATGATGGTGAGCCTGGCGTTCTTGTACCTGCCGGCACAATAGAAGAGGACGCGAAAGACTCAAAATACAATGTAAGACTCATGAGAAAGCTCTCGTGGGCGGAAATGACAAGCAAACCAATCGTCAAGACCTACAATCTGGGTGACACAATCAAGGACGAGAAGGGCAACGTAGGACTTGTATATAAGGTAAGCAACGGCGGACTTAACGGTTACGCGATAAGCATAAAGGAAGGCAGCGTGAAGTGGGGAACTGCGGTCGCCATAGGTTCGACAAGCACGACCGACGGCGAGCAGAACCTGGCTACAGCCAAGGCTGTGGACGGCTGGAACACCAAGTGTCTTGTGGCTAACTACAACGAGGACAACTACGGCGACGGCTGGTATGTTCCTGCCATAGATGAGCTTATGGACATACAGGCATCGCTGGATGTCATAAACGGCTATATGGACAAAGTCGCAGGCTCTACAAAATTGACGAATGTGAAATATTGGTCGTCAACAGAGAGCGACGCAGCCAAAGCCAAGGCTCTGAACTTCAGCGACGGAATGTCGTCGGATGAAGACAAGACAACAAGCATGAAAGTAAGAACAATATATAAATTCTAAACATAAATGTCTGCAAAACAATTAATTAACAAGACAAAGACAAGAACGCTGCTATTGGCGTTGGTGTCTGTGCTGTCGGTGTTCCTCGGCACTGATGCGTTCGCATTGGCGAGCGAATGGAGTTCCGACCACTACAATGTGAGCTGGGATGTGAAAACCGGCCAGGTTACAATCAAAGTCTGCTATTACACCACTTACGGTGGACTTGGCGACGGTCACTCAGGATTCTCGCCTGGCTCAGGTTATGCGAATGTGAGATTCGGTTCGTATGACTTCAGAGTTGAATGTAATGAAGACGGAGGTAGTTTGAAGTGCGAAAAAAAGTCAGGAGACGCAAACGCATGGTATGATAGTAGTTATTCAGATGGCAGCGGAGAGCACGCCAACTGGGTAGTTATAAAGTGGAATGTCCCAGCCTCAATGCTGGGTCAGGAGACAACCGTCAGCATCAAAGGTGTATGGTGGAGACGTGGTGTAGGAAAGTCAGACCAGGATGTGGACGAGAAATACCAGATAACGCCTACAGCGAACTTCAGCAAGTTGAGTGTATCAGCGCCAAGTTTCTGCTCGTACAACAGCAAGCCTGCTATTATGATAACATGGAAAAAGGACGGCAACGGAGCTGATGTAGATAAAATAGCTCCGGTGCATTTGTATGACAATGAAGGAAACGACATAACAGGAGCGGCTGGCGTTTTTGCCTCTACGACAGCTAATGACGCGCTGAATGGAACGTTCTATATCACATCCGATTACGCAGGATGGAACAACAACTCCGCAAGCAAGTATTATGTTAGGGAGGCATACACAGCGACAGGATCTAGAGTTGTATATTCTACACAGACCGACAAAGTGACAAGCAAGGCGTACCCGATGATGAACGACGTGAAGGCGGAGTTCGACGACGCTTCGCGCAAGATAGTCGTCAAGTGGAGTTTGGCTAATGCGCCTTCGGTGGATTACATGACAGATCCTTTTGTCATTGCATATACAGTGAAGAATTCCAATGGCGTAGTGACTTCAAGCGCCACAAGTGAGGTTGATTATCAGGGAGGTCTTACTAACATAAGTAAGGAGTTTGATGTTACGGAAGGCAAGGTTGAGACCTGGACATTTGATATATACAGAAAGAGTTCATCGGCAGGAGGAGATTTGTCTGCCTGGTACAACAAATATCATGTGTCAAAGGATTTAAGCATAAACACATTCCACATCAAGGCAGAGAATGCGAGTGCTAAGCTTAGCGACGACCAGAGATCTGCTGTGATTAAGTGGGATTACAGCGGTGCGGTATGGAGCAAGGGAACGAAGTTCTCAATCACCCGTATCAACACGACATACAACTCAAGTGAGGAAATCTCGCTTTCGAAGAGCGAGTTCGAGGCTAAGGAGTACACCGATGACTTGATAAAGGTCTGCAACCAGTACAAGTATAAGCTTCACGTAGTTCCTAACGAGAGCTACGGTAGTGTGGCTGACGCTTACACCGATATCATCGAGCCAGTTGAGATAGGAAAGATAGTTTCTGTTGATGCTTCAAAGGGATATTTTGCAGATCGCACCACAATCGAGTGGGAGACAAAGGGCGGTTTTGATAATTTCTCTATTGAGAGACGTGAGATAGGAAGCGGAGACAAAGGCTGGCAGCAGGTGATGACTCAGGAGGCATCTAGCACTAGCACAAAATATTCCGCAGATGACAAGGACGGCATAGCAGGAAAGATCTATGAATATAGGGTTATCGGTCTGCTGAATTGCGCAGGAAAGGTTAGAGAGGGAGAAGAGAAGCCTATTGCTACTGGTTTCCGCACTCCTACAGGCGATCTTTACGGACAAATCTCATTTGAGAACGGTCAGGCGGTCGGTGGTGTGAAAGTCCTGCTCGAAGGCAAGGGCGGAGACGCAGCTAACAGTTTGGCTCTGGCTTCAGGACAAAAAGCTAAGATAAACAATGCTTCAATGTTGAAGGACAAGACTGACAGTGTGACATTCGAGGCATGGGTTAAGCCAAACAACATATCATCTCCAAGCCAGGTGATATTGACCAAGCCAAATGAGTTCACTTTGTCTATCAACAACGGAAAGATAAACTGGAAGGCCGGCAACCAAATAGCTACTGTGGCGTCAGCATCATTGAAGAACGGCGAGTATGTTCACATCTCAGCAGTCAAGACTTCTGACTCTTTGAGAATATATGTGAACGACGCTGAGGCTTTGGCGGTTAAGTATTCTGGTGGAGTTATCGTAGGTAATGACAACCAGATAGAGATAGGTGGCGGATTCGCAGGTAACATCGACGAGGTGAGAATCTGGAATGCGGCTATTGACTCTGCGACAATCGTAAAAGACTATTGCAGATATATAAACGGTAATGAGGAAGGTCTTGTAGGTTACTATACATTTAACTACAATGGTGACGGTGAATTCTACGACCTGTCAAGAGTTGAGTATAACTACAACAAGAACCATGGTGTTCTTGGCACTGCGACATTCAGCAAGGATGTTCCTAGAACAGCTCAGTTGACCCACATGGGTATAACCTCTAACGATGGTTCTTATGCTGTGAACGGCATCCCATATTATGGAGATGGAACATCTTATACAATAACTCCAGTTTATGGAATACATCAGTTCTCGCCAGTTCAGGAGACAAGATTCTTCAACAACAATGCATCTAACCACACTGTTAATTTTGTTGACAAGTCTTCTTTCTCAGTAAGCGGTAGAGTAAGATATAAGGGAGGAACAGTTCCTGTTAAGGATGTTATGTTCTATATTGATGGAGAGTTGGTAACAGAGAAGGGAAATGTTGTATATAGCGATGCGGAAGGAGAATTCAAAATCAATGTTCCAGTTGGAGTACATACAGTTCAAGTAAAGAAGAATGGTCACACATTCGTTGATGACGGTAAGATACTTGACATCCACGGCAATGACCTTAATTATCAGGACAAGGTTTCAGGCATAGAGCTTTGGGATGACACTAAGGTCAAGTTTGTAGGAAAGGTTGTTGGTGGTACAGTAGAGGAGGAGAAGAAACTTGGTTTCGGATTGGCAAAGAACAACCTCGGAGACAACGTAAGTGTCACATTGAAGTGGGGAGGAAACACAAGATTGGCAGGTAGTCCTCAAAAGCCCCTTGCTGCTGACTCTTCGTTGATGGTGGCTCATAATCAGACTACAATTGACATAAGAGATGGTTTGAAACCGGATTCAACAAAGATGGTTTATAGCGCTGACGGAACAAGCATCACTATTTATCCAAACAAGAAGACTGGCGAGTTCTTCGCTGATGTGATTCCAGAAAAGAACTTTACTGTATATGTTAACGTTCCTGGATACCTTGATTATTCTAACAAGAACGCAGGCTCGATAGACTTCTCTTCTAATGTTTCAGTTCTTCAGTCTGAGGTCTATAATTATGCAGACACAATAGAGGTTGTGGATGATAGAACAAAGCAAAAGACTCGTAAGCCAGTTGAGGAATCTGATACTTTGAAGTACAATAATAAGTTCATACAGATAGTCAGAACTAAGACCGACATGGTTGTTCAACAATTGAATGCTTTAGATATGCCTCTGAATTACTTCGGAGCAGACACAATCTCAACAAACAACAATGACGGAACAATCACGAAGGTTCCTGCATGGTCAAGTGCTGCAGGAGGCGGTTATCAGTTCACTGATGAATCAGGCAATGATCTTGCTGTGTTTGAGCAAGGCAAGACGTCTAAGTTCTTGATAAAGTTAAGAGAGGCTTATCCTTATTATAATGCGGCAGGAACTGCGTTTGATCCTGATAAGATTGACTATGTGGCAGTTATGAATGAGAATGTCAATATAAAGAACCGTTTGGCGGCAGGAGTTCAAGACTCTACATTGACAACAGACTCATTAGGTCAGGCTGTGTATAAATGGGTTGCAGGTGCTCCTGATTTGACAGTGCCATCGCAAAACGTTGACATAACTATGGAAAATGATGGTAGTGTGAGTCAGACTATAAAGGGATTCGTTGTTGGTAATATAGCACAAGGAAACAATTTCGTTACAGCTGGTCCAAACGATGTCCTTATGGTGCTTCGTGACCCACCAGGAAGTAACTCATATTCATACCTTGAGAAGGGAACTGAGTTTACGAGATCGTCTACATACACAGGTTCTGTAGAGAACGAGGGTAGTGATAAATTCTTATTAGCTACCGGATTAAACGTTGGTTCAATCCAAGGAATGGCATTCTTGCAGATGAGTGATGCGAAAAATGAATCTAATGTCAGCATAGAGCATGGAGAGCAGTATCAGGGAGAAGACACAGAGGAAATAAGCTATTCTACAACAATGGCGTTCAGCACGAGCGATGATCCAGGAATGGTAGGAGCTGATGCAGACGTATATATTGGTAACTCTACAAATCTGACAGTATCAACTACTCAAAACGTGGCGTTGGTTGACAATGCGAATTTCGATCCTGCGTCAGCGACAGAGTACACATCGGTAAGATCAAAGCATGGTGAATACAAGTTGGTTAACTCGCCAGGTATTGGAGTGGCAAAGAGTTTTGGGACAATGTTCGCATACTCTCAGATATACATTATCGAGACGTTGATACCTAAGCTCACAGATTTGAGGAACACTCTTATGACAGACTTCCCATACGAGAAGTATAAAACTTACACAAATGAGCAGTTGGCAGAAGTTATCAATCAAGACAATAATCATGATTTCATAGTTGTGTCTAAGATTTCTCCTGAATCTGAAGAATACGGAAGAACAAATACGAAGACAACAACTGATTCCGTGAAAGTTGGTGATAAATACCATTCATATATGGATGGCGATAGTTATAGAATTTTCTTTAAAGACAGTTTCAAACAGAGAACTGATACGATAAGCACAATCAACCAGTGGATATCTAATTGGGAGGATAAAATCAGAGAGAACGAGGAGCAGAAGGCATGGGTTATTGATCCTGCAAACCATGACAATTCTTTGGTGAATAATTATTCGTTTGAAGGTGGCTCTCCAATCGAGTACTCTGAATCTTATTCTACATCAGACAGTCATACATCTACATGGACATTCACTATAGGAGTAGGAACGGAGCTTGCGTATGGATACAAGTTGGCAGGTACCGGTTTCCAAATGAGTATAGAAGAAAAACTGACTACGACTCAAGGTGGAACAATAGGAAGTTCTGCTACAGCAGAGCACACTAAGGGATTCGTTCTCTCCGAGGATGTAGGTAATGACTTGACAGTGGATGTGCTGAGAGAGCCTATAAAGAAAGTGGATAAGAAAGGTAAATTCCTTAAATACGAGGCTTGGAATAGAGACACAGAAGAATACGATGATGGAAACCTAAGCACTGGAATGGTTGGCGAAGGTTCAATTAAGGCGAAGGAGCATTACACTAACTTTATATTCTACACCAGAGCCGGAGCAACTTCATGTCCATACGAGGATGAGGTAAGAACGCAGTACTACAAGGCTGACGAAGGCGGAGTAGTCATAAGCGAGAAGACAATCCAGATAGAGCAGCCCGGAGTGATAATCGCTCCTACAACAATGGTGAACGTGCCATCTGGAAACTCAGCTAACTTCAAAATCACGCTTTACAACAAGTCAGGCTACAATGCAGACCTTGGTGCGATACTGAAGATTGACGACGAGAGCACTAAGACTGGCGCTAAGTTCTATATAGACGGCGCGCCTATCGGCAACGGCAGATTCTTCAACATCCCTGCCGGCAACACTATCGAGAAGACTCTCGAGGTTCAGAGAGGAAGCGTTATGGAGTACGACGACATGAAGCTCATCCTGCAGTCGGAGTGCGACGACGCGTTGGCCGACACTATGGTGTTCTCAGTGCACTTCACGCCTTCATGTTCCGACGTGAGAGTCAGAAAGCCATCCGACCAGTGGGTATATAACACTCGTCTGGACACAATGACAGTGGATGTGACTCCAGAGAAGTACATGAACGTGGTGCTCGACAACTTCGATGTCAACTACGACAGATTCCGCCACATCGAGCTGCAGAGAAAGACTTCGGCAGAGAGCGACGAGGACTGGACGACGATAATGAACTTCTACGCTAATGACTCCATCATGGAGCATGACCGTGCCGAAGGCAAGAACGTGGATATGATAAGAGAGAGCGACCGAGGCAGCATCTACTACAAGATGTTCATGGACGACAAGATGGACCAGAGATATGACCTCCGTGCAGTCAGCGTTTGTCCTATCAATGCGACAACCACAGCGACTGTGATTTCCGACGTCGTGTCGGGTATCAAGGACACATACCGTCCACGCCTCTTCGGCAGCGCTCAGCCAGCCAACGGAATCCTGACAATAGAGGATGACGCAAGACTGAACTTCAACGAGGCTATCGCCGACGGACTCCTGACTCTGGACAACTTCCAGGTGACAGGCATAAGAAACGGTTCGAAGGCCGATAACACGACAAGCATAACACTCGACGGCCAGGACGACCACTTGGCTACCGAGTTCGACAAGAATATGAGCTCTAAGGACATAACCATGGAGGTTTGGGCTTGGAGCGAGAACGGCGACCAGGATGCGACATTCTTCTCGCATGGAAACATCAACGAGAGCATGGAGCTGGGAATAACAGCCGACAAGCACTTGACAGCTAAGGTGGGCGACCTGAAGTACAGAAGTGACAACCCTGTTCCATTCGAGGCAGGAAGCTGGAGCCATGTGGCTTTGACTTACGATAAGTCAGGACACATAACAGCATACTACAACTATGAGCCATACATCGATGATGTTGCCCCTGCATATAACTCGACAGGACACATCGAGGTGGGTAAGAGCATCGCTGCTAACGGAAACAACTATGAAGGACGCGTAAGAGACTTCAGAGTATGGAACGACGTGTTGAGTGTGTCTGACTTCAAGGCACTCAGCGAGGTGACACTCAGCGGCGACGAACCTAACCTCGTGGGCTACTACCCAATGGACGAGGGCAAGGGCGACTACACCGAGGACAAGGCGCGCGGAGCCAACCTGACATTCAAGGGCGGCGCGTGGACAACTCCGGAGGGCATCTCTGTCCACTTCGACGGAATGAACGATTACCTGGATCTTAACGCAAGCTCGTTCGCCATAACCGATGAGGCTGACTACACAGCCGAGTTCTGGTTCAAGGCTGAACCAGGCCAGGTGAACGCTACAATGTTCTGCAACGGAGCAGCCGACGGCAATGACTTCGGCGGTTCGCTGAGCAGAATAGCCGTAGGATTCGACGACGCAGGTAAGCTCTGCTTCAAGAACAATGGTCAGACCATAACAGTAGATAAGGAATTGAGAGACAACAACTGGCACCATTTCGCAGTGTCAGTAAGCCGCACTAACAACCGCGGTCAGATATATGTGGACGGAGAGCTGATGAACTACTTCAACGCTCAGAACATTGGCGGAGTCGAGGGCTCTTCAATGTATCTCGGCGCACGAGTATGGAAACCATCGATGACAGAGCAGATTGCTGACAACTTCTTCAGCGGCTACATCGACGACTTCAGATTCTGGAACTTGTACAAGAACAAGGACATCGTCTCTCAGAACAACAACAAGAAGCTCGAGGGCAACGAGATAGGACTTGTACACTACTATCCATTCGAGGAGTACCAGTCGTACTCAGGATTGCAGTACTTGGTATTCACCAACAAGGATAAGCACATAAGCCGCACCGTGAACCCAGACACCGACGAGTTCGCAATCGTGGGAACGACAGAGTCTTCATTGCAGTCGTCCGACGCGGCTCCTATCAAGAACAGAGGCGCTGTGGCAAATCTCGACTTCGACTTCGTGGTCAACAACGACGCGTTGATAATCAACCTCAAGGAGGACGAGGCAAGCATCGCCAAGACCATCGTGACATTCTCTGTTTACGACGTGCGCGACCTCAACGGCAACTCGATTGCCAGCCCAATCACTTGGAGCGCTTACATCGACCGCAACCAGCTGAAGTGGAGCGAGACAGGTCTCACATTGTCTAAGCCGGTTTACGACGAGATGACCTTCATAGTCAAGGCTGTGAACAAGGGCGGTGCGGTGCAGAACTTCACAATAGAGAACCTCCCATCATGGCTTACTGCTAAGCCTGCGGTTGGAACTATCGCCCCTGCGTCAAGCCAGGACATCGTCTTCACAGTGGACGCTGGTCTGAATGTGGGAACATACAGCGAGGTTGTGAACATCGTGAACAACGACGGAGTGCCAGAGGCTCTCGACATAACACTCACTGTTTTGGGTGAGCAGCCAGACTGGGAAGTCAACAAGTCCGACTACGAGTATTCGATGAACATCTTCGGACAGTTGAACTTCAACGGAATATACTCGTCGGATAAGCGAGACATCATCGCGGCATTCGATGCGAAAGGCAACTGCGTCGGCAAGGCCAACAGCTACTACGACGAGAAGTTCGACATGTGGTACGCATTGCTGACGATATACGGCAACGAATCTCAGTATGACGGTCTGACATTCCGCACATGGGATGCAAGCACAGGCATAACATACGCTGCTACTCCAAGCCAGGCGATAAGATTCGCGAACAACGAGATTATCGGCGATGTGGAGAACCCTGTGATATTCAACGGAAGACAGGAGTGCTACAGAACGCTGAATCTGGAGAAGGGCTGGAACTGGATATCATTCAACTTGGCAAGCGACAAGATGAACGATGCCAATGTCCTCCTCAACACTGGCGAAATTTGGAGCAGCGATGATATCCTGAAGAATTTTGACAGTCAGACATCATATAGCAGCAAGCTGGGCAAGTGGGAATCTGTGAAACTGCTTAACGAGACATCGTACAAGATGAAGGTGTCGCAGGCTCACAAGCTGACCGTCAGCGGCAGCCCAGTGGATGTGGCTAAGACTAAAATAACTGTGAACGGAAACGCATGGAACTACATCGGTTACTTGCCATCAGTCAACCACACTGTCAAGGAGGCTCTCGCAGGCTACGACGCTCAGCCGGGCGATGTGGTCAAGTCGCAGACCGGTTTCGCGATGTACTCTAAGAACGAGTGGGTAGGCAGTCTCAGCTACATGAACGCTAACGAGGGCTACATGCTCAAGAGAACTAAGGCCGACACCGTTGACTTCGTATATCCTGCGTCAAGCGGAACACTCGGAAACCTCAGGGCAGCCGAGATGCTGGAGGAGAATCCGGAGAGAACCGAGGCCACAGGCAAGTATGCCGAGAACATGAGCATCGTGGTGACAGCGGAAGGCTTGACTGCCGACGACAGAATTGTGGCGCTCGTCAACGGCGAGGAGAGAGCGGTCGGCACATTCGTCGACAACGACGGCAAGTCGCTCAGCTTCCTGACCGTGCCTGGCAACGAGGCAGGCTCGTCGGTTACATTCGCGAGACTCCGCAACAACGAGGAGGAGATTTCTTCTACAGAAGTCAAGTTCCAGTCGAACAATGTGGTAGGCTCTGTCGAGTCGCCGCTCAAGCTCGCATTCGGCAATGAGATTTCCAATGACGCCGCTAACGCTGTCGGGCTCAACAGTCTCAAACTCTATCCTGTGCCATTCGACAATGTGCTCAACATAGAGTTGACAGTAAATGTCGGCGACAAAGTGTCGGCTGTCCTCAGCGACATAAGCGGAAGAGAGAGATACGAGGTGGAGGAGACCGCAGCTGCGTCTAACAAGTTCACTTGCCAGATAGAAGGCAGCGGACTCGCAACCGGAGTATATGTATTGAGCGTTTATGTGAACGGAGAGAAGAGAGCTTACAAGGTAGAAAAGAAATAATATTAACAACAAGCAACGGAGAGGGTAGGCGGTTACCCTATCCTCTCCATTATTAATAAAAGACCAATAATGAAAAAAGTACTATTTTTCGCTATAGCGTTAGCATCGGTATTTGCAATTACTTCATGCTCGAAGGAAGAGAAGAACACTAAGTTCGAGCCGCTGTCTTCGCTCAGAAACATCAATGTGGACTTGTCGTCGGCTGCGGCGTCCGAGACCATGAGCGCCTACATCAAACTGCCTAAGTCCTTGTCTAAGTACATACAGGAGGGTGACGAGTTCGTGGCGCTGGCGTTCGTAAACAACGACTACCTTACTGACCCAGTAAGAGGCAAGGGTGAAATCGCTAAGGACGGCGAAGGCGACCAGATTTTCAAGATAATGATTTATGGAAACTCTTCCGAGCAGACCAACTTGTATTTTGTGTATTACAGCTCACGCAACAAGTACCTCTACAAGACCGATGCCTATCTGGCATTCACTCCGGACAGCATCCATGGCACTGTAGACGAGCCATACGAAATCAGCACCAAGATAATCAACTAACGCCCAGCACGGAAAAAGATGACAAGACATATTAAAGCGTTCTTGCTGTTGATTTCGATTCTGCCTGTGTCGGTTTACGCGCAGGACTGGAAGAAGAACTGGATGCTGGAAGCCGCTTTCGGCGGGCAGATGATGTTCTCCGAGGATGCTTCGCTGTTGAAGTTCTCCGAGAGAATCACGCCGGCCATCTCATTAGGAGTGGGCAAATGGTTCTCGCCTGTTTGGGGAGCACGCCTGAAGGGGCAGTTCTACCAGCTGAACGGCGCTGCTGACAGCAGAGGATTGTATGTGGCTGACGAGCAGGGCTACAACATCTACGGCACGAAGGACCCGGTCGTGAATCATGTGGACGTGAATCCCGACGGCACATACAAAAGATTTGTCCGTTTCCTGAACATAGAGATGGACCTCCAGATGAGCCTTGCCAACGCGATATTCGGATACAAGCCGGAGCGCAGATGGGACGTTATCCCGGCTGTGGGACTCGGCTATCTCAGGACATTCGACTACAAGGGCTCGCCTGCCACCAACAACATCTCCACCAACTTCTCGCTCACAGGCAAATACCGTGTGGCGAAGAGATGGGACGTGAAGCTCGAGCTTGCCAACACTTTGGTTCCAGGCACATTCGACGGCCGCATAACGAACATCGACTACGAGGATTATCTGTCATTGTCGGCAGGTGTGATTTTCCACATTGGCCAGCAAGGCTTCGAGAACACTTCGCCAGTCGTGGCTGTGGCTCCAGTCAACCGGACAGAGTATGTGGAGAGGCTTGTGCATGACACAGTGATTGTCCACGACACTATAAAGGAGATTGACGCAATGGTGCTGAAGCAAGTCCGCATAGGCTCAGTGTTGTTCGATTGCGGAAAGACTACGCCAAAGGCTAATCAGGAAGTGATTTTCATTAATATCGTTGACTTCCTCAAAGCCAATCCGAATGTCAGAGTTGACGTGACCGGCTACAGCGACAGCAAGACCGGAAGCGCCCAGCGCAACGAGTGGCTATCGATGAAGAGAGCGAAGTACGTTGAGGCTGCGCTGCTGAAACGCGGAGTTAATCCTGACCAGATAAGAAGAGTCAACTGGATGGGGTCCAGCACCCAGGTTTACGACATTTCGCTGTTTAACAGGCTTGTTCTTGTGACTCCTGTGACAGAGTAAGAAATTCTGCTATCATAATCATAAAAAAAATCCTGACATCTTCGTGGGTGTCAGGATTTTGCTTTATCTGTATGTCGTCGTTTAGTCCACAGGCAGCTCTCGCTTTATGCTTTCCTCCAGCGACATGAATGTGTCGGTCGATTTCACGCCCGGGATCTCCTGTATCTGACGGTTCAGCAGGTCCATCAAGTGCTTGTCGTCCTTGGCGTAGAGCTTGACGAGCAGGTTGTAAGGACCGAGAGTGAAGTGGCATTCTATGATTTCCGGAATCAGTTCCAGCTTAGGCACCACCACTTTGTACAGCGAACCGCTGTCCAGCGTTATACCGATGTAGGTGCAGATGTTGTAGCCCAGCGTCTTAGGGTTCACATCGTATCCCGAGCCGGTTATCACTCCTGCGTCGATCAGTCGTTGCACTCTCTGGTGGATGGCAGCTCTGGAAACGCCGCACTCCTCAGCCACGTCCTTGAATGGGATTCTCGCGTTGTGCGTGATGATATTCAGAATCTTACGGTCAAGTTCGTCGATTTTCTCCATAATTACAATGTGTTTAGATTTAAGGTTTTTGTCCGGAGCGTAGCCGCCTCGGTAATGTCATATTTACACAAATATAGCGAAGAAACTGCGATGTGTCAAACAAAAACGGCGGATTTTTGCCCCGACAACCCACTTTTGCTATCAAAAGAATAGTATTAGTGCTATACAGCATATAAAAATGACATGAAGAGCGACGATTATCTTGCTAAATAGTAGAAACACTTAATTGCATAGGTGAAACACTTAAAGTTTTTGCGATTCTGCATCAGTGTGTGAAATAAGGAATACTTTTGCACGTGAATGACTAACACAAAAAACCTAATACAATAAAATTATGGCAAAATTAGATGTAGAGGTAAATGATTTCATGACCAA
>CAMHCZ010000010.1 GCA_946183755.1 uncultured bacterium
AGCGCACCTGCTTTGGGAGCAGGGGGTCCCAGGTTCGAATCCTGGTACCCCGACAGAGAAAGCCTAAACGACGTAAGTTGTTTGGGCTTTTTTCTTATATTCGCACCGACTAAATCAATAAAAATGAGCGTGAAAGTTAAAGACGTGTGCAGAGCTTTGGAGGAGCTGGCTCCGCTTGCTCTCCAGGAATCGTATGACAATGCGGGTCTGCTGTGCGGAGATGCGGAAATGGAAGTCAAATCCGCGCTTCTGGCTATTGATGTGACCGAGGATGTCGTGGACGAGGCAATAAGCAAAGGCTGCAATATGATAATCTCGCATCATCCGCTGATATTCCGCGGACTTAAGAAAATCACAGGAAAGTCTTATGTGGAGCGGTGCGTGATTAAGGCGATAAAGAACGATATAGCGATTTATTCCAGCCACACGAATCTCGATAAGGCTGTCGGTGGCGTAAGTTTCAAGATGGCGGAAAAACTCGGACTGAAGGATGTCGAAGTGCTATGCGCCGAGAGTGAAGCACTGTGCCAGATAGTGACATTCGTGCCACAGGATTACGCCGAAAAGGTGGCGAATGCAATGTTCGCAGCTGGCGGCGGTTGCGTTGGCGGTTACGACGGCTGTAGTTATCGTGTGGAGGGTGTCGGGACGTTCAGAGCAGGCGAGGGGTGCAATCCGTTTGTCGGCGAGCTGGGCGAGATGCATTATGAGAAGGAAACGAGGATAGAAATGGTTGTGCGCGAAGCCGATGCGGAGAAAGTCCGTCAGGCGGCCCTGTCGGCGCATCCGTACGAGGAGCCGGTCGTGGATGTGTATGCTTTAGTACAGAAGTCTAAGACGAGCGGTCTTGGCGTTGTTGGCATATTGGAAAAACCTATGTCAGAAATAGATGTGCTTAAACTGATAAAAGAGAAGTTTAAGTGTGCCGATGTCAGATTCAGTCCGTTACTTGGCAGAGAAGTGAGGAAGGTCGCTTTGTGTGGCGGCTCTGGTGCTGAATTCATTACGCTTGCCATGTCAAAAGGCGCTGATATGTACGTCACTGCCGATTGCAAATATCATGAGTTTTTCAACGCCGAAGGCAAGGTCTTAGTCGCAGATATAGGACATTTTGAATCAGAACAATTTACAAAAGAAATTTTTAAAGCATATTTGTCAGAAAAAATTCCTAATTTTGTGACCTATTATTCAGAAGTAAATACAAATCCAATTAATCATTTATAAGACTAATGGCACAGCAAAAAACAGAAAAGACTGTAGAAGACAAGCTTTTGGCGCTTCATAATCTGCAGGAGGTCGTTACTAAGATTGACCAAATCAGAACGCAGAGAGGTGAGCTTCCTTTGGAGGTTCAGGACTTGGAGGACGACATCGCAGGTTTGGCGACGAGAATTGAGAAATACGACAAGGAAGTCGCTCTTCTCGAGGCTCGTATAAAGGAGTTCAAGCACCAGATAGAGGAAAACGCTGCGGTAATCGCAAAATATAAGGAACAGCAGAACAACGTAAGCAATAACAGAGAGTTCGATTATCTCTCAAAGGAGATTGAGTATAAGGAACTTGAGGTGCAGTTCGCTGAGAAGAAAATCAAAGAGGCTACTGCTGAAATAGCGCACAAGCAGGAGGAAGTAGCTGCTGCCAAGGCAACATTCGACGACAAGCAGGATGTCCTGAACCAAAAGAAGACCGAGCTCGAGGCTATCATCAGCGAGACTAAGGCTGAGGAGGAAAAGCTCATGGGCGAGGCTCAGGAAATCGAGGGCACAATAGATGACGACAGACTTTTGAACGCGTTCAAGAGAATCAGAAGCAACGCAAGAAACGGATTGGCAGTCGTTGCCATCGACAGAGATGCTTGCGGCGGATGCTTCAGCAGGATCCCAGCGCAGAGACAGCTTGACATACGCTCGAGAAAGAAGATCATCGTATGCGAGTTCTGCGGAAGAATCCTTGTTGACCCAGATCTTGGAAAGTCAGAGGCTGAAATAGAGGCAGAAAAGGCTGCAGAGAAGCCAGCTAAGAAGACTACAAGAAAGAAGGCTGCAAAGAAAGACGAAGAGTAAATCTTACGTAAGATAAATGTGATCCGGCTTTTGATTTTCAAGGGCCGGATTTCTTTTATACATTATATAAATAAGAAAATTTCATATTCTTGCAGGAAGTCGGTGTGGACTGATGCCTTGTCTGTCCTGCTAAATGCTATATTTGCGAGGATGTTGAGAAACCTAATCTGCATATTATTTCCCATTTTGCTGTCTTTGCCGGCTGTCTGTGCTCAGAAGATTGCATTGGAGAAGTATGGCTTGCGCAGGGAGAATGGAGTCATCGTCTTTGATGAGCTTGGCGAATCGCGGATTGTGGAGGCTGTCGGCAGACTGAAGAAGCGGAGCCTTTCTGTCGTTTACGATACGATGCGTATCGAGGGCGCTGATGTGCATGATTATATGAGTGTCGCTCCGTACTGGTTCGACAATGGCGAAGGCGTGTGGGAGCGGCGAGACGGCGAGAGGAATCCCGACGTTGCGCGTTGGGAGGACAAAAAGGCGCTGAACAGAATGGTGGGCGACGTCAGTCTTTTGGCTCTGGCTGAAAGGCTGTACACGCAGAAGGACAATGGGCGTGAAGCGGCTATGGCGGCAGAACGGATGTCAGAAATCCTTAAGGCTTGGTTTGTGGATGAAGACACAAGGATGAATCCTAACATGAAATACGCGCAGTTTATTCCCGGCAAGGGGCGCGAAGGCAAGGTCAGAGGCTCGGGTATCATTGAATTGCGTGGCATGATGGATGTCGTAGAGAGCATAGAACTGGTGGCTGATGACGACAGAATGAGCGAAGAGCTGCTTGCGGACTTGCGTATGTGGTTTGGCGAGATGCTTGAGTGGATGGTGAGTTCGCCGCAGGGGCAAAAGGAGAGAGCTGCGAAGAATAATCACGGGACATGGTATGCCGCACAGGTCCTTATGTATTCGCATTTCTGCGGCAGAGCGGATTTGTTGATGCAAATGCAGAGTGAATTGAAGTCAAGGCTGATGGACCAGATAAGCGAGAATGGCGAACAGAAATATGAAATGGAACGTACCAAGTCGCTTTCCTATTGCTGTTTCAATATACTTGCTTACGAGTACTGCAAAGACGCATTGGCAAAGGAAGGTGTTGATGTGACCAAGTGGGAGGAGTGGCGTCGGTTGGAGACAGCTAAGAACGAGGTTCGTCCATACGCGGAAAACGGGGGCGTCGGATGGGGTGCGCAGCAGATAAAGCCTTTTGAGCAAAAGGAGTGGCGTGTGATTGATAGATAGGGCGATTTGATTAAATGCTCAATTAAAGTGGAATAAAAAGGCGATTTTGTTTTGCTGTATAAAAAAATAAGCATATCTTTGCACCCTGTTAAAGCGGACTATTGTGTCCGCTTGGTAAATGAAGAAATAATTAATTCAAAATAAGAAGAAATGTCAAAGATTTGTCAGATTACCGGAAAGAAGGCGCAGAGAGGCAATAATGTGTCTCATGCAAAGAATAGAACAAAGAGAACATTCGATTTGAACTTGTTCACAAAGAAGTTCTATTGGCCAGAGGCAGACGAGTGGATCACACTCAAGGTTTCAGCAGCAGGTTTGCGTACAATCAACAAGATTGGCTTGGACGCAGCTATCAGAAAGTCTGCTAAAAAAGGATATATATTCGAATAATAAAGGAGGGCACTAAAAATGGCTAAAAAAGGAAAAGAGAATAGAGTACAAGTTATTTTGGAGTGTACTGAGATGAAGGAGAGCGGTCTGCCAGGAACAAGCCGTTATATCACTACAAAGAACAGAAAGAACACTCCTAACAGATTGGAGCTTAAGAAGTACAACCCAATCTTGAAGAAGTATACTCTCCACAAGGAAATCAAGTAAAAAACAAGTAAAAGATAAAGAGACATGGCAAAGAAAGTAGTTGCAACTCTCCAAAGCGGTGACGGAAGAACTTATTCAAAGGTCATCAAGATGGTAAAGTCACCTAAGACTGGTGCTTATACATTCAAGGAAGAAATGGTTCCTAACGAGTCTGTAAAGGATTATTTTAAGAAGTAAGATTTAAGCCTTTTCGGCTGGTAAATAGACAATAGAGAGTCCCTTATCTGTGAAGATAGGGGACTTTTTTTGTGCTTTTGTTTACGGGTGTTTTTGATGAACTTATTTAGTATTCGCGCTTTATTGTTTATATTTGTATTTTCAGACATTAGCATCGAAAATTAAACATAATATGGCATTCTTTGGACTGTTTGGCAAGAAAGATAGCGAGAGCAGGGAAGCTCTTGACAAAGGACTGGAAAAGACAAAAGCGAGTTTTGTCGAGAAACTGAAGCGCACCATTGTGGGGAAAAGCACAGTGGATGACGATGTTCTCGATAATCTGGAGGAGATGCTCATCACCTCGGATGTGGGAGTGGAGACTACGCTCAAGATAATAGACAGAATAAAGGATAGGGTAAAAAGAGATAAGTACGTGAACACGGACGAGCTGAACAAGGTTCTCCGTGAGGAAATTTGCGGAATAATGGCCGAGAACACCACGGCAGACATAGAAATGTCGTATGACGGCGAAAAGCCTTATGTCATAATGGTGGTCGGCGTGAATGGTGTTGGTAAGACTACTACCATAGGCAAGCTTGCGAATAAGTTCAAGAATCAGGGGCTCAAGGTTTATCTTGGCGCGGCTGATACATTCCGTGCCGCTGCAGTGGAGCAGCTGTGCATTTGGGGCGAGAGAATCGGTGTGCCGGTGATAAAGCAGGCGATGGGCGCCGACCCTGCGTCTGTGGCTTTCGATACATTGAGTTCTGCCAAGAAAAACGGCGCTGATGTAGTGATTATTGACACAGCCGGCCGTCTGCATAACAAGGTGAACTTGATGAACGAGCTGACCAAGATAAAGAACGTGATGAAAAAGGTTGTGCCTGGCGCTCCAAACGACGTTATGCTCGTCTTGGACGGCTCTACAGGACAGAATGCCTTCGAGCAGGCTAAGCAGTTCTCCAAAGCCACAGAAATAACATCTCTGACGGTTACGAAACTCGACGGAACGGCAAAAGGCGGTGTCGTTCTGGGCATTTCCGACCAGTTCAGCATCCCTGTGAAGTACATCGGCCTTGGAGAGGGTGTTGATGATTTACGTTCTTTCGACAAGGAACTATTTGTGGAAAGTCTGTTGGGGTAGTCTATAATAAAAAGAAAAATGAAGGTTGACTTGATAACATTGGGATGCTCAAAGAACCTTGTGGATTCAGAGCAATTGATGGGGCGTCTTGAACTCAACGGCTACGATGTGGAGCACGATCCGAAGGTTGCTGACGGTGAAATAGCCATAATAAACACTTGCGGATTCATACAAGACGCCAAGAAGGAGTCGATAGACACAATACTCGAATTTGCGGAACGACGCAAGTCTGGCGAACTGAAGAAGCTAATCGTGATGGGCTGTCTTTCGCAGAGGTATAAGAAAGTATTAGAGAAAGAAATTCCGGAAGTTGACAAGTTTTATGGCAAATTCGACTTCATGGATGTGATGAAGTATCTTGGTCGTGACACTGAGTATAACAGCAAGATGGGCGTAAGTCGCAGGATTACCACCCCAAAGCATTATGCTTACGTGAAGGTGTCCGAGGGGTGCAACAGAATGTGCTCGTACTGCGCTATTCCGTTAATAACAGGGCGGTATAAGTCGAGAGACATGCAGGAAATCGTCGATGAAGTGGAGTTTCTTGTGTCTCAGGGTGTAAAGGAGTTTCAGATTATAGCGCAGGACTTGTCGTATTACGGCGAGGATAAGTACGGCGAGAATAAGTTGGCGGAGCTCGTAAGAAGACTGAGTGACGTGAACGGTGTGGAATGGTTGCGTCTGCACTATGCGTATCCGGCAGGTTTTCCCGATGAATTGCTGAAAGTGATGCGTGAGAGAGAGAATGTTTGCAAGTATCTGGATATCGCGCTTCAGCACATAAGCGACAACATGCTCGTTAAGATGAGGAGACACATAACCAAGGCGGAAACCTTGGATTTGCTGGCGAAGATAAGGTCGGAAGTGCCTGGCATACATATCAGAACGACACTTATGGTCGGGCATCCTGGGGAAACTTCCGATGATTTCGATGAATTGGTGGATTTCGTCAAGACGCAGCGTTTCGAGCGAATGGGTGCGTTCACATACTCGGATGAGGATGGGACTTATTCCAACGTGCATTACAATGATGATGTGCCTCCAGAGGTCAAAGACAAAAGACTTGACAAGATAATGGACTTGCAAAGCTTTATTTCTGAGGAAATTAACTCAAATAAGGTGGGCAAGGTGCTGAAGACTATAATAGACAGGAAGGAGGGCGATTATTACATCGGCCGCACACAGTTTGATTCTCCTGAAGTTGACCCGGAAGTGCTGGTGAAAAGCGATGCGAAACTTGTGGTTGGGGATTTCTACGATGTGAAGATAACAGGTGCTGAAACCTACGATTTATACGGAGAAATCGCGAAATAGATAATTAAAAAGGGATAATCGACTTTGATATTTATCTCAAAAAGATTAACTTGCGTTTCGTTAATAAAATACAAAGACATTGAATAGCAGAAAATTACAGGAAAGTATCGCCGATGACGCAAACCTTTCGTTGGAAAAGGTTGATAAAATCATGGAAACTATGGTGAACGTCATGCTCGACCAGTTGAAGGAGGGCACGTCCGTTAGCTTCCAGGGATTTGGCGCCTTTGAGGTTAGAAAGAAAGAGCAAAGACTATCGGTGAATCCATTGACAAAGAAACGTACCATAATACCTCCAAAACAGGTCCTTGTGTTCAGAACCGGAAACACATACAAGGACAAGATAAAAGATCTGCCACGCAATGAAGAGTAAGGATAAGAACAAAATATCAATACAGGAACTGCTCGCGGACATCGCGGCGAGTTCCGGATGCGACAGAAGAGAGGTTGACTCTTTTGTCAGGTCTTTTGTCAACGTTCTTGACAAGGGCATAGTTGATGACGGTGTTGTGAAGATAAAGGGTTTCGGAACACTGAAGTTGCAATGGAATGAGCCAAGAAAGAGCGTAAACGTAAGAACTGGCGAGGAATATGTGATTCCTGGTCATAACAAGCTTGTTTTTGTTCCGGAGAATGCAGTCAAGGATCTGATAAACGAGAAATACGCCCAGATGAGGGCTATGGATGTCAACGAAGAGAACGGCAATGACGAGAACGAACAGCTTGCCAAACTGCACAGCCAGGCACTTGAAATAAAGGGGCTGCTGGATGATTTCAACAAGGTTGACAAAAAGGAGAGCGTAAGCGCAGAGCCTGCGGTAGAACCACAACCGGAAGTAAAGGAAGAGGCTGTTGTGGAAGAGACGGCGAGTGTCGCTGCGGTGTCAGCATCAACTTCGGAAACCATCGTCAGCGCACCGAATGGTGAAGGCTATGTGGAACCGGCGCCTATAGAGAACTACGATACCGGCGAAAGAAAAGTGCCTCTTGTGAAGAAAAAGAAAATGTCCAAGGTCATAGACTGGATATTGATAGCTTTCCTTGTCATAAGCCTTTGCGGTGTCATTTTCTATATAGAGAAAGAAACCAGCTGCTTCTCTTCGTTCTTCGATACAGAAATCGCTAACATAAAGCAATATATAAACGAGCGTGACTCTGACGATGCGGAGCGCAAAGAGCAGGAAAGACTCCAGGAGAAAGAAAGGATTCAGAAAGCGGCTTTGAAGGCCAGAGAGGAGGAAATGCGTGCTAATGCCGAGAAGACTGGCATATCGGATTCTGCTGGATACGTTCCTGTGGAAATACCGCAAAAGCCAAAGGCTAATGTGGAGAAGAAAGATAAGTCAGCCGCAGCCGCAACAACCGAGAGCGCTGATAAAAAGGATAAAACCAGCAACAAGCCAGCAGCCGCACCAGCAAAACAATCATCAGGCGAAATTCTGGCTACAGTGACGATAGGAAAGGGTGACCGCCTGACTCTGATTGCCGAGAAATACTATGGTCATAAGGACTATTGGGTGTATATATTCGAGGCAAACAAGGGCGTGATCAAGAATCCGGACGCAGTGTCGGCAGGCATGACGCTGAAGATACCGAAACTCGGCAGCGACAAGGTGGATGTGAACAATCCGCAGACACTGACGAAAGCGAAAGAGCTTGCAAAACAGTATCTTAAAAAATAAGAGAAAATCGGGACTGGAAACTACAATTCGAGTCCCTTTTTTTCGTGTTGGCAGTGTAGTGTAAATATGGTTATATGTTTAGAAGATTTAACTAATAAGACCTGTTGAAAAGGACGTTTGAGTTTATTTTTGTAGTAAATAAAAACAAGGAAAAGTAAAAGTCAAATAGAAAATATGGAAACAAATCAGACTGTTGATATCAGAGAGTTAAACGAAAGAATAGAGCGCCAAAGCTCGTTTGTCGATGCCCTCGTGATGGGTATGGATAAAAACATCGTAGGTCAGAAGCATCTTGTGGAGGCTCTTCTCATCGGACTTTTGGCGGATGGGCATGTGCTGCTCGAAGGTGTTCCTGGATTGGCCAAGACACTTGCCATCAAGACGCTCGCAAGCCTTATAGATGCGGATTTCAGCCGAATACAGTTCACTCCGGACTTGTTGCCAGCGGATGTCCTCGGTACAATGATATACAGCCAAAAGACAGAGGAATTCAACATAAGAAAAGGACCGATTTTCGCCAACTTCGTTTTGGCGGACGAGATAAACCGTGCTCCAGCCAAGGTGCAGAGCGCATTGCTCGAGGCCATGCAGGAGAAGCAAGTGTCGATAGGAGAAACGACGTTTGAACTTCCAAATCCTTTCTTAGTATTAGCAACTCAGAACCCGATAGAGCAGGAGGGAACTTATCCGCTGCCTGAGGCGCAGGTGGACCGTTTCATGCTCAAGGTTGTTGTCAATTATCCGAAAAAAGAGGAGGAGCGCCTGATTATGCGTCAGAACATGAATGGCGGCAACGCTGCGATTTCTCCGATTCTGAAGCCAGAGGACATCATAAACGCGAGAAAGGTTGTGAAGGATGTCTACATGGACGAGAAGATTGAGAAATATATTGTGGACATAGTATTCGCGACAAGAAATCCCGAAGAATACGGTCTCAAGGAACTGAAGAGCCAAATCGCGTTCGGCGGTTCTCCAAGAGCGACAATCAATCTCGGACTTGCCTCAAGAGCCTATGCGTTCATAAAGAGAAGAGGCTACGTCGTGCCTGAGGACGTGAGAGCCGTATGCTACGATGTGTTGCGTCACAGAATCGGATTAAGCTATGAGGCGGAGGCGAATAATGTGTCGTCGGAGGAAATAATCAGCGAGATTCTGAATGCTGTAGAGGTGCCTTAATCAAGGGGTAAATAGCGATGGAAGCGGTAGATTTGATAAAAAAGGTTCGTCAGATAGAGATAAAGACAAAGGGATTGTCTAATCATATCTTTGCTGGTGAATACCATTCTGCGTTCAAGGGAAGGGGAATGACGTTCTCGGAAGTCCGGGAATATCAGTACGGAGATGATGTGCGTAACATAGACTGGAATGTCACAGCGCGTTTCAATCGTCCTTATATCAAGGTATTTGAGGAAGAAAGAGAGATGACCGTCATGCTCCTGATAGACATATCGGGAAGCCGCGAGTTCGGCACGCGTGTCAGGACCAAGCGTGATATGATAACAGAGATAGCGGCGACATTGGCATTCTCCACAATCCAGAACAATGACAAGGTTGGAGTCGTGTTTTTTTCCGATAAAATAGAGAAATTCATACCTCCGCAAAAAGGAAGAAAGCACGTTCTTCACATAATCCGTGAATTGATAAACATCGAGTCGGAAAGCGGCAGGACAGACATCGGCAAGACGCTGGAGTATTTCTCAAATGTTCAGAAAAAACGCTCGACGGCATTTCTCATATCCGATTTCATCGACGATAAGGACTACAGCGATGCTATAGCCATAGCGTCGAGAAAGCATGATTTAATCGGGCTTCAGGTTTACGATAACATGGAAACCGAGATTCCGAATGTCGGATTGCTGAAGCTGCACGACTCGGAGACAGGCGAGGAAATATGGATAGATAGCAGCGATGAGTGTTTGCGCATGAATGTGAAGAACAACTGGGGCGAAAGCCAGTTCAAGCTTGAGCAGCTTCTTGCGAAAAACGGCGTTGACCATGTGTCCATAAGCACTTCCGAGGACTACGTGAAATCTCTGATGAAACTTTTTAGACTAAGAAGTTAGGTGGTATGTTTTTGATTAATAAGAAAATAGCAATAACCATAATAGGCATTCTTGCCGGAATAAACGTCTTTGCCGGTCAAGTCGTCGTGAAGGCGAGCATAGACTCAGCCAAGATAAAAATAGGCGAGCAGGCGAGGATAACTCTCAGCGTGACAAAGGGAAAGAACGACAACGTGATATTCCCGGCTTATACAGACACGCTGGGCGACGGGATAGAGGTGGTCGGAATAACAAACCGCGACACAACGGAGCTCGACGACGAGATGGAGAGCGTGTCGCAGCAGATCGTGGTCACGTCTTTCGATTCGACTTTGGCACTGATAAAGCCTTTCGTGTTCACATGCAATGGCGACTCGTTCCTTACAGAAGAACTGTCGCTCAAAGTGGATCCTGTGCATGTCGATACTTTGAAAAACGACCTTAAGGACATAAAGCCAATATACGATGCACCAGTGGATTGGCGTGGAATTCTTCTGACAGTACTGCTTGTGGCTGTTGTCATAGCGGCTCTTGTCGGCTTGTGGTTCTTGTATAGGAAATACCGCAAAAAGAATGCGGTAATTGTCGAGGAAAAGGAGATTGTTCCAGAAAATCCATATCTGTTGGCGATAAGAAAGCTCGATGAGATAAAGAGCGAGAAGGTATGGCAGAAGGGACTTTTGAAGCGCTATTACACAGATGTGACCGATGTGCTGAGAGAGTATGTGAAATTCCGTTTCGGTGTCGGTGCTCCGGAAATGACATCAGACCAAATACTTAGCAGCCTCGCACTGAACGAAACGTTCGGTGGATGCGAGGAAAAGAATGTCGTAATCGGCAATCTGAGCGAAGTGCTGAGAATAGCAGACTTGGTGAAGTTCGCCAAGTGGCAGCCATCGTTCAGCGACAACGACAGAATAATCGCCGTGGCATACGATTTCATCGAGAAAACAAAGCCTGTGGAAGAGCCTTCGGGCAAAAGCGACAGCATAAAACAAGAAAACCAGGAGCAGTAGTATAAAACTCAAAAGACAGAGAACGTTATGACATTTCATAATCCATTAATCTTATTATTGCTCATACTCATAGTTCCTATCGTGTTTTGGTATGTGAAGCGTCATGCCATTAAGGAACAGTCCATAAGAATGTCATCAATAGGCTCGTATAAGGGCGGCAGCAAAAGCTGGAGGGTAAGGCTTAGGCATATCCCTTTTGTGCTGAGAATGATGGCGTTCGCTCTCGTTGTCATCGTGTTAGCCCGTCCGCAGTCGTCCAACAGCTGGCAGAACACGACAAAAGAAGGCATCGACATAATAATGACAATGGACATCTCCGGCACCATGCTGGCAGAGGACCTGAAGCCAAACCGTATGAAGGCTGCGAAAAATGTCGCCATCGACTTCATAAAGAACCGTCCGAACGACAATATCGGACTGGTGCTGTTCGCTGGAGAAAGTTTTGCGCAGTGTCCGCTCACCAACGACCATAACGTTTTGATAAACATGTTCAATTCTGTGGACTACGGAATGCTTGCCGACGGTACAGCCATCGGTCTTGGACTCGCTAACGCAGTAGGACGACTGAAGGACAGCAAGGCGAAGTCAAAGGTCGTCATCCTGCTGACCGACGGCTCGAACAACGCAGGCGACATATCTCCTGAGACGGCGGCGGACATAGCTGCCAAGATGGGAGTCCGTGTCTATTCGATAGGAGTGGGCACACGAGGCAAAGCGCCATTTCCTATAGACACGCCTTTCGGCATACAGTATCAGGAGATAGATGTGGACATAGACGAGCCTATGCTGAAGAGAATAGCCCAGAAGACCGACGGCAAATACTTCAGAGCCACCGACAACAAGAAACTCAAGGAGATTTACGATGAGATAGACAAAATGGAGAAAACCAAGATAGAGGTTCAGGACTTCAGCCGCAAGAACGAGGCTTATCTGCCGTTCGCGCTGCTGGCTCTGTTGTGCATATTCTCCGAGATTGTGCTGAGAAAGACTTTGTTTGACAGAATACCATAAAAAGAGAAAAGCATGTTTAGATTCGCTAATCCGGAATATTTGTACTTGTTGTTCTTGCTGCCCGTCGTGTGCGTGGTACTGTGGTATTCGCACAGAAGAAGGCGCGAGCTGATAAAGAAAATAGGCGACAAGAGCCTTCTGCTGCAGCTTGTGCCGGACTTTTCGCCGATAAGGCGGAAACTGAAGATGGGTCTGATAATCACTGCAATGGCGCTGTCCATTATCATGATTGCGCGTCCGCAGTTCGGCTCCAAGATAGAGAATGTCAAGCGCCAGGGCATCGAGGTGATATTCGCTCTTGACGTGTCAAACTCCATGATGGCGGAGGATGTGACTCCCAACAGGCTGGAGAAGGCGAAGCGAATGATGATGCAACTCATCGACGCGCGTGGCGACGACAAGGTCGGACTGATTGTATTCGCCGGCGATGCTTACACGCAGATACCTATAACAAATGACTATGTGTCCGCCAAGATGTTCATGTCGTCGATAAACACATCGATGGTTCCGACTCAAGGCACATCCATAGGCGAGGCTATAGATCTTGCCACAAAGTCGTTCGGCAGCGTGGACCAGAACAACGGCGAGAAATCCAAAGTGGGCAGGGCGATTGTAGTCATAACCGACGGCGAGAACCATGAGGACGACGCTGTGGAGGCCGCCAAGATGGCTGCGTCCATGGGAATAATCGTCAATGTGGTGGGAATCGGCAGTCCGCAGGGCGCGCCTATACCTCAGCCTGGACTTATGTCGTTCAAGAAGGACGAGCGCGGCGAGGTGGTCGTGACAAAGCTGAACGAGCCTATGTGTATGAACATTGCCCAGGCCGGCAACGGAATATATGTCAGGGTTGACAATTCAAACAACGCGCAGAAAGTCATAGAAAAGGCGCTTGACACAATGGCGAAGTCCGATGTCGAGTCCAAGGTGTATTCGGAGTACGACGAGCAGTTCCAGTTTTTCGCATTTCTGATACTATTGCTCCTCGCGGCTGAATTGTTCATTTCGGAGAAGAGGAATAAGTTCTTTGACAACATAAAGATTTTTGGCGATGATAAGAAGTAGACTTATATTGGCATTTGCATTGGCTTGTGTGGCTTTTTCCGCTCATGCGCAGAAGGAGTATAAGGACATACGCTCTGGCAACAAGGCATACGAGGACGGCAAATACACAGAGGCAGAGATTGAGTATAGAAAGGGACTTTCGAAAAACAGCAATTCGTTTGAATCCAACTTCAATATAGGCAATGCGCTTTATAAGCAGGGCAAGTATAAGGAAGCAATAGAGTTTTATCAGAAAGCAGGTAAGGCAGCTTCAGGTGATAAAGAACGTTTGTCAAATGTTTTTTATAATATAGGTAATGCATTATATATGTTAGGTGAGTATGACAAAAGTATGGAAGCTTATAAAAATTCATTGAAGTTAAACCCTAAAAATGATGATGCACGATATAATTATGTAAAAGCGAAGAAAGAAAGCGAAAAACAAAAGAAACGGAAAAAGCCACAAGAGGATAAACAGCAGCAAAACAAGCAGCAGGACAAACAGCAGCAGGATAAGCAGCAGCAGAACCAGAATCAACAGAACCAGCAAGACAAGCAGCAACAGCAGCAAAACGATAATCAAATGACCAAAGAGCAGGCGGAGCAGATTCTGAAAGCCTTGGAACAGGACCAGAAGAATGTGCAGGACAAGGTGCAGGGTCAGATGAAAAGAGGAGGAAAACGAAGATTAGAAAAGGATTGGTAATATGAGTATCAGCTATAGAAATAAGATATTAACGGCATTGGCAGCGACATTGATGATTGCTGTCAATGCTTTTTCCGTTACATTCAGGGCTTCGGCTCCGAAGTCGGTTGTAGTAGGCGAGCCGTTCAATCTCTCATACACGTTGAACGAGACCGGCGGACAGGGGTTCAACATTCCGGAGATAAGCAATTTTGACATCGTGGCAGGTCCTTACACGTCATCGTCTTCGAGAGTGCAGATAGTGAACGGACAAGCGACATCGACATCGTCGGAAAAGCGCACATACACACTTGTGGCGCGCAAGACAGGAACCTTCACACTGCCAGCGGCAAGCATAACACTCAACGGCGAAAGAATCACATCTAATTCGCTTAAGGTTAGCGTATTGCCAGCCGGAAGCAACGGCGGCAATGGTGGCGGCTCCTCTAACCAAGGCAATGCAGGCTCTGCGCCTCAAGGACCTTCCGCAGCCACAGGGCGAGGCGAGGCGCAGTTGTCGGGAAGCAACGTTTTTGTCCGTGCCATCCCTTCCAAGTCAAGGCTTTACGAGCAGGACTGTCTGCTTGTGACCTACAAACTGTATTCGTTGGTTGATGTGCTGAGGTCGCAAGGCGCAAAAGTGCCGGACTTCAACGGATTCATGAAGCAGGAGATGCCTCAGCAGAAGAACCTAGAGTTGCAGCTGGAGCATTACAACGGCAAGAATTACATGACAGCGACACTGTATCAGGTGCTGTTGTATCCTCAGCGTTTAGGCAAACTGACTATAAGTCCATTCAGCTTTGATTTCGTGTTCAGACTGCATAACAGAAACAACGACTTCTTGTCAAGTTTCTTCGACACATACCGTGATGTGCAGAAGACAATTTCATCAAACAGCATAACCGTATCCGTAGATCCGCTGCCTGGCAACAAGCCGGCGAACTTCTCGGGCGGGGTGGGTAGTTTTGAGTTCAAGTCTTCGCTCACAGGAACCAACGTGTCGGTCAACGACCCTATAACGCTGAAATACACCATATCAGGAACAGGAAACCTGAAGATGGTGAAGAACCCCGAAGTTGAATTCCCAGCCGATTTCGAGACCTACGACCCAAAGGTGAACAACAACTTCAAGACGGGTCAGGGCGGAGTGTCGGGCAGCAAGACCGTGGAGTATCTGCTGATACCACGCAGTGCAGGCGACTTCAAGATACCAGCCTACGAGTTCTCGTATTTCGATGTCAAGTCAAAGACATACAAGAAGATCACGACTCCGGAATACAGCATCCATGTGTCGAAAGGAAACGGCGCCAACGGCGTGGCCATGGCGAATTACTCAAATCAGGAGCAGCTCAAGATGCTGGGTCAGGACATAAGATATGTGCACACCAAAGAGCCTGATTACGAGGCAGTAGGCGATTATCTTCTTGGAAGCGTGAGATACTGGCTTGCCATTTTGCTGTCGTTTATTGCAGCGTGTGCAGCCTTCGTGGTGCTTAGACGTTATTTCAAGATAAACTCAGACGAGTCGCTCCGCAAGAACAGGAAAGCCAACAAAGTGGCAATCAAGCGCCTGAAGGTTGCGAACGGCTATATGGCGGAACGCAACGAGGAGATGTTCTACAACGAAGTACTCAGGGCGATGCTTGGCTATGTCAGCGACAAATTCTCGATACCGCAGTCCGAACTCACGAAGGAGAACATCGGCGAGAAACTGGAGGCCAATGCCGTTGACGGACAGGATGTGGCTGATTTCTTGAGCATACTAGACACTTGCGAGTTCGCAAAATATTCTCCATCAGCAGGAGCGGAAATGGCAGGCGTTTACGAGAAGGCTATTGACGTCATATCAAGAATACAACAAAACGTAAAATAGTAAATGACTTATGAGAAAGCTGTTGTTTTTATCGATTACGCTTTTATTCGGATGCAATATATACGCTGCCGACCCAGCATCGTTGAATGCAAAGGCGGAGCAGGCTTACAAGAACAAGGACTACGCTGCCGCAACTGAGATATACGAAAGCATGCAGAGCGAGAACGAGCTGTCGGCCGACGTTTGCTATAACCTCGGCAACTGCTACTACCGTCAGAACCAGATAGCCAAGGCGATTCTGTATTATGAGCGGGCGCTTCTCATAAAGCCTGGAATGACCGACGCGCGCGAGAATCTGATAATAGCCAATGGCAAGAAGCAGGACAAGATAGACGAGGTGGGCGAGTTCTTCGTCACTCGATGGGTAAACAATCTGGCAAACACGGCAAGCAGCGACGCGTGGGCGTTGACCAGCATTTTCTGCTTTGTGTTTGCGCTGATTTTCGTGCTGGGCTATTTATTCTTAAAGAACTTGATTCTAAGGAAGATCGGTTTCTTTGGCGCTATATTGTTGGCGGCAGTGTTCGTTATGTCGGTTCTGTTCTCTAATAAACAGAAACAGAGGTTGATAAACAGAGAATACGCAATAGTGATGTCGCCAAGTGTGACTGTGAAGAGCACTCCTGGCGAAAACGGAACGAGCCTGTTCGTAGTGCATGAGGGAACGAAAGTGAAGATACAGAGCGAGCTTGACGGCTGGATAGAAGTGAAACTCTCTAACGGCAGTGTCGGCTGGATGCTGTTCTCTGATGTGGAACGAATCTGATAAATAATCACCAAACGCCATTTGCTTATGACGGACGATGTAAAAGCGAGAATAGAAGCTTTAAGGACTGAGCTCCACAAGCATAACTACAATTACTATGTGCTGTCGCAGCCTGTGATAAGCGATTATGACTTTGACCAGAAACTGCGTGAGCTGCAGGATTTGGAGAACGCCCATCCGGAGTTCTTCGACCCGAATTCGCCAACGCAGAGAGTTGGCAGCGACGTCAGCAAGGAGTTCAGCCAAGTCAAGCACAAGTACCCGATGCTGTCGCTTGGCAACACATATTCCAAGGGCGAGGTGCAGGACTTCCTGCTGCGTGCCCAGAAATTCATAAACGAGGACATAGAGATAGTTTGCGAACTGAAGTTCGACGGAACGTCTATCTCGCTTACTTACAAGGATGGACGGTTGGTCAGGGCAGTGACACGAGGCGACGGAGAAAAGGGCGACGACGTGACGGCCAATGTCCGTACCATACGCAGCATTCCTTTGACCCTGCCTGCGGGCGACTATCCGGAGGAGTTCGAGATAAGAGGCGAGATACTGATGCCTTGGAGCGTGTTCGAGCAACTGAACAAAGAGCGAGAGGAACAGGAAGAACCGCTGTTCGCCAATCCGAGAAACGCGGCGAGCGGAACACTTAAGCTACAGAACTCCCAGGAAGTGGCAAAGCGCCATCTTGACGCGTATCTGTATTTCGTCCTTGGCGAGAATATCGGGGGCGACACGCATTACGAAATGCTGCAGAAGGCGAAATCGTGGGGGTTCAAAGTGTCGGATGCAATCAGGGTAGCGAAGAGCGTTGACGAGGTGATGGAGTACATAAACTATTGGGACACAGAACGCAAAAACCTCCCTGTGGCTACCGACGGCGTTGTGCTGAAGGTCAATTCACTGAGACAGCAGCGCGAACTCGGCTATACCGCAAAATCGCCTCGATGGGCAATCGCGTATAAGTTCAAGGCGGAAAGAGAATGCACACGTTTGCGTGAAGTGACGTATCAGGTCGGTCGTACAGGCAAGATAACGCCTGTGGCGAATCTCGACCCAGTGCAGCTTGCAGGAACGGTTGTCAAGAGGGCATCGCTGCATAATGCCGACATAATAAGCGAACTCGACCTCAGACTCGACGATATGGTGTATGTGGAGAAGGGCGGCGAGATAATCCCGAAGATAGTAGGAGTGGACAAGGATGCGAGGAAGGAGAACCTTCTTCCCGTCGGCTTCATAGACAAATGTCCGGAGTGCGGAACTCCGCTCGTGCGTCTTGATGGCGAGGCGGCGCACTATTGTCCGAACGAGGACGGCTGTCCGCCGCAGATGAAGGGCAAGATAGCGCATTTCGTCAGCCGCAAGGCCATGGACATAAACATAGGCGAGGAAGGCATTGATTTGCTGTTCGACAATAAGCTGATAGGCGATGTGGCAGACCTCTACACGATAGACTTGAACATGCTTTCGCATTTGCCGGGCTGGGGCGTGAAGAGTGCGATGAAGCTGAAAGAAAGTGTTGAGAAGTCAAAGGAAGTTCCGTTTGACAGAGTGCTGTTCGCTTTGGGCATAAGGTACGTTGGCGAATCGGCGGCCAAAAAGATAGCCAAGGCGTTCAAGTCGATAGATGCTATAAAGGCCGCTTCGTTAGAGCAGTTGCAGGAGATTGACGAGATAGGCGAGTCGATTGCCGGAAGCATAAAATACTACTTCAGCAAAGAGAAAAACAACGCGCTCATAGAGCGTCTGCGCGGCTATGGAGTGCAGATGGAGCTTGGTGCGGAGGATGCCTCGGCTGTGAGCGATAAGCTTGCCGGGCTTAATATCATTGTCACAGGCAGTTTCGCCACACCGCAAAGACGTTCGGAACTCGAGCAGATGGTGGGTGACAATGGCGGCAAGCTCCAAAGCTCGGTTAATGCGAAGACAAGCTTCATTGTCGCAGGTGAAAAACCTGGCTCTTCCAAGATAAAGAAAGCCAATGAGTTAGGCACTAAAATAATAAGCGAGGATGAATTCTTGGCGATGATTGAACAATAGAAAACTCCCAAACTGATGTCAATACTGAAAAACGTAAAAAGATTCTTCGCTAAAAGAGAAATCTCCAAGGCGATAAAGGCAAATAAGCGTAGCGCCCGTTTTCCGAAATACAGCGATGTGAAAACCGTCATGCTGCTTTTCCGCAGCGACGTTGAGGAGGATAACAGCAAAATGAAGAAGTACGCGAAGATATTGGAGGCTGACGGCAAGAAAGTGTATATGTGGGGCGTGATAGACAAGAAAGAGGCTGAGTCCACTCAAAGAGCGGAGTACAGGCTCTTCGGCGAAAGCGAGCTGAACGAGTACGACCTACCTTGCGACAAGCTCGTAGATGAGTTCAGAAACAACAGCTACGACATGATGATAGCACTGTATTGCAACGAGGAGCTTGCTCTGGACTATCTGCTCAGCCACGGTCGGGCTGATTTCAAGGTGTCGGCTTACAAGGAAGAGGGCGCCGTTTCCGACCTTATGATAGCTGTTCAGGACAACAAAGATGAGGAATATCTTCTTAATCAGATATTATTTTACGTCCGCAACGTACAATCAAAGGATTAAAATCGTAATTTTGAAGGATTATTTTAACGCAAAATAGAAGTATACAATAATATATGGCAAGGCTGGATTTAAAGGGACTTGGAATAGCATTGATAACACCGTTCAAGCAAGACGGAAGTGTGGATTTTGAAGCGTTGGGACGACTTCTTGACTATCAATTGAGAAACGGGGCTGATTATTTGGTGGTGCTTGGCACTACTGGCGAGACTCCAACGCTGACAGAGGATGAGAAGGAGAACGTAAAGAAATTTATCATCGAGAAGGTTAATCATAAGGTGCCGCTGATACTCGGATGCGGCGGAAACTGCACGGCTTCTGTCATAGAACAGGCAAAGCGCGTGAACCCTGATGAATTCGATGCGATACTCAGTGTCGCGCCTTTCTACAACAAGCCTTCGCAAGAGGGTTTGTATCAGCATTATAAAGCTATAGCCGAGGCTTCGCCAGTGCCTGTTGTTCTTTACAATGTGCCTGGACGTACAGGTGTGAATATCGCAGCATCGACAACTCTTCGCCTGGCTCGCGACTTCGAAAATATTATAGCAGTGAAGGAGGCTTCGGGCAATATGTCGCAGATCGACGAAATTATCGAGAACAAGCCTAAGGATTTTGTTGTGATAAGCGGCGACGACGGCATCACATTCCCATTGATAACACTCGGCGCTGTAGGCGTTATCTCTGTGATTGGAAATGCGTTCCCAGCCGAATTCAGCAAGATGGTGCGTCTGGCTTTGAACGGCGATTACGAGAGCGCAAGAAAGATACACCGTCAGTTCAGCGAGTTGTTCAGTCTGCTTTTCGTGGACGGAAACCCTGCCGGAGTCAAGTCCATGCTCTCTATGATGGGCTTTGTGGAGAACAGGCTGCGCTTGCCTTTGGTTCCTACCACATTGACCACACACGATAGAATCAAGGACGTTCTGGAGAAACTGAACATAAAGATAGGATAACAACCTCCTTGATACAGAAACTTGAAGGACAGACTAAGACAGTCTGTCCTTCTTTTTTACCTGTCGATATGTCAAATTGGCATAGTGTATCTCTATTTTATGTCAAAATGTCTTGTTTTGTGCGGTGGCATACGCTTTGAACAGAGTGCGAAAAAAAAGAAAGGAGCTTATTATGAAAATGGAAAACTTTACAATCAAGGCTCAAGAGGCAGTTCAGAAAGCCTTGCAGTCTGTCAGCCAGAATGGCCAGCAGATTATCGAGACCGAACATCTTCTTAAGGGTGTCCTGGATGCAGGAGAGAGCGTTTCGGACTTTCTGTTGAAGAAAACAGGAGTCAATAAAGCGCAGCTCTTGTCTAAACTTGATGCGAAGATAGCGTCGTTGCCGAAAGTGAGCGGCGGTGAGCCGTATTTGAGCAACGAGGCGAACAGTGTGCTTATCAAGGCGCAGGAGTTGTCTCAGAAAGAAGGTGACCAGTTCGTCTCCGTAGAGTTCATTCTGCTGGCTCTTTATGTGGTGAACAGCAGCGTGAGCGTTATGCTCAAGGACTTAGGCATGACCGAAGACGCTTTGCGTAAGGCGATAAGCGAGCTGCGCAACGGCAACAAGGTGAACAGCCAGAGCGCCGAGGACAGCTACCGCTCACTGGAGAAATATGCAATAGACCTGAACGAGAAGGCGAGGAGTGGAAAATTGGACCCCGTCATCGGGCGTGACGACGAGATAAGGCGTGTGCTGCAGATTCTCAGCCGAAGGACAAAGAACAACCCTATACTCATAGGCGAGCCGGGCACAGGAAAAACGGCGATAGCCGAAGGTCTTGCGCACAGAATCGTCAGAGGCGATGTGCCGGAGAATCTTAAGACAAAGAGGATTTTCTCGCTCGATATGGGTGCGCTCATAGCAGGCGCGAAATACAAAGGCGAATTCGAGGAGAGGCTGAAATCCGTTGTAAATGAGGTCATCAAGAGCGACGGAGAGATAATCCTGTTCATTGACGAGATACACACTCTTGTGGGCGCAGGCAAGAGCGAAGGCGCCATGGACGCTGCCAACATACTCAAACCGGCGCTGGCGAGAGGCGAGCTGAGGTCTATCGGAGCGACGACTTTGGAGGAGTACCAGAAGTACTTCGAGAAGGACAAGGCGCTTGAAAGACGTTTCCAGCAGGTGATTGTCGATGAGCCGGACGAGGCAAGCGCAATATCGATTCTGCGTGGACTGAAGGAAAGGTACGAGAACCACCACAAGGTGAGAATAAACGACGACGCCATAATCTCCGCCGTGCAGCTTTCCAGCCGATACATAAGCGACCGTTTCCTGCCCGACAAGGCGATAGACCTGATGGACGAGGCGATGGCGCACTTGAGGATGGAGATCGACAGCGTGCCTGAGGAACTCGACACTGTGGAGAGAGACATCAAGCAGCTGGAGATAGAGCGCGAGGCGATAAAGAGAGACGAGACCGGCACACGCAAGCTGGAGGAGATAAACAAGGAGATTGCCGAGCTCAAAGAGCAGGGCAATGAACTCAAGAGCAGATGGAGCAACGAGAAGAGCCATCTTGACAAAATACAGCAGCTGAAAATAAACATAGAAAACTACAAGTACGAGGCTGAAAAAGCCGAGCGCGAAGGCAACTACGGCAAGGTGGCGGAAATACGTTATGGCAAGATAAAAGAGGCCGAAACACAGATAGAAAAGGAGCAGAAGGCGCTTCACGATGTTCAGGGCGACCATCCTATGATAAAAGAGGAGGTTGACAGCAACGACATCGCCGAGGTTGTGTCTAAATGGACTGGAATACCAGTGACCAAGATGGCGCAGAGCGAAAAGAGCAAGCTTCTGAACCTCGAGGACGAGCTGCACAAGAGAGTCATCGGGCAGAACGAGGCGATAAGCGCTATTTCTGACGCCGTCAGACGAAGCCGTGCCGGACTGCAGGACCCAAAGAGACCTATCGGCTCATTCATATTCATGGGAACGACTGGAGTAGGAAAGACCGAGCTCGCCAAGGCGCTCGCCGACTTCCTGTTCGACGACGAGAACATGATGACGCGTATCGACATGTCGGAGTATCAAGAGAAATTCAGCGTCTCGCGTCTTATAGGAGCGCCTCCTGGATACGTCGGCTACGACGAGGGCGGACAGCTGACCGAGGCTGTAAGGCGCAAACCGTACTCTGTAGTGCTGTTCGACGAGATTGAGAAGGCGCATCCTGACGTGTTCAACATACTGCTTCAGGTGCTTGACGACGGCCGTCTGACCGACAACAAGGGCAGAACGGTGAACTTCAAGAACACC
>CAMHCZ010000011.1 GCA_946183755.1 uncultured bacterium
TGTGGATGGCTTGGTTGGAACTGATGCGGCTGAGAATGTACTCAGCGGAGCTCTTACAAGAGCAGCTGGAACAGATGCAGGTACTTATGCTATCACACAAGGTACGCTCGCGGCTAACGACAACTACCAGATTTCGTTCACTGGAGCTAACTACGTAATCGGCAAGGCAACGCTTACCGTAACTGCTGAAGCTAAGAGCATCACTTACGGAGACGCTGACGTGGCACTTACCTATGCTGTGAGCGGATTCATCGGAAGCGACGTGGCTGAGAATGTACTCAGCGGAGCTATCGCAAGAGTGGCTGGAACAAACGCCGGAACTTACGCTATCACACAGGGTACGCTCGCGGCTAACGACAACTACCAGATTGCATTCACCGGTGCTGACTATGTGATCGGCAAGGCGACTGTAAATGTAAGCGATGCGGAAGCACAGATAGCTAAATTCGTGGACGGCAACACCAGCGCGGTGGTACTGAACGAAGGTACGCTCAGCGGTTTGAAGTTCAGCGATGCTGTCGGTCTCATGACTACCGCAGCCTTCTCAGACGCTGCAGTAGGTGAGGGCAAGACCATCACCCTGAGTTATGCGCTCACAGGTGACGCCGCTCTCGTCGCTAACTACGACTTGGCAAAGACCGGCGAGGTATTCTCTACTGGCGGTGTGATTATAGACCAGTTCATCCCAGACAACAATCCTGCAGACAAGGAAGACGAGGAAGCTGCGGTGAATGATGGTATCGAGGTATATGCATACGGTTACTGCGAAGGCGGCGACTACAGTCTGCGCTACCACCTCAGCAGTGGTAATCCAGACCAGTACAAGATTGAATTTGCTGATGACCGCTTCAGCGATGTGGACTGGACCAACCTCACCTCTATGGGAACTGACGGAACGATTGACATAAGTATTCCGGTTGACATTCCAACAGGCGAATACACATTCACTGCCACATTCCGTGACAGCCGCTTCCCATGGCTTGAGAGCAATCCATTCTCAGTAACCTTCTATATCAACCTGCCGGACACTTACGTTCGTCCATTGTTTGACAACACGATCGTACTGATAGACACTTGCGAGTGCTTTACCGACATCCAGTGGTACCACCGTGCTAACAGCACCGACACATGGCAGATTGTGCCAGGCGCTACCGGATACTACGTACACGTGGATGGCAAGCTCACAGGCGAGTACTTCGTGAAGGCAAAGATGAATGGCGTACAGATCTACACTTGCGGCCAGACAGACATGGAGACACTCTATGTAGCAGAGGCTAAGTCGCAGGCTATAGTGAAGGTTTATCCGAACCCTGTCAGCGATGTCGCAACAGTATCAATCTCAGACTCTGAGAATTCAACTCACGAGTTGCGCATTGTCAACATCAATGGCATCGAGATGTTCAGGACAACATTCGATGGCGACGAGACAGTCGCGGATATGAACAGTTATGCCCCAGGCACATACATGGTATCTGTTGACGGCATAGTAGTCAAAGTTATTAAACAATAGGGAGGCACAATTATGAAAACAAATCGCATAATAACAACGCTTGCTGCTGCGGCACTGACCATCTCGGTCAGTGCACAGCAAAGCGCACACGACAACTATGTCGGAATTAACTTCGGCGGAGGTCTCAACACTATGCTCTACAACCCATCCAATGGCGACCAGAGCGTAGGCGGAGGATTAGACGTAGGAATATTCTACGGACGATTCTTCAACAAGACTGTCGGACTGGGTGTGGGACTTCAGTACACATGGGCGAACGCCTATGCTACATACGACTGGAACGAGGTGACACCGAATCTCACCCACCCCAAGAACACCAATCCTGGTGTGTATTATGACCTAACGACAAGCTTCAACGACTTCGTCGAGAGGCAGGATGTCGGACTCCTCTCCATACCAATTGAGGCACTCTTCCGCAAGTCGTTCAACGACCGCGTAGCACTCATCGGAGGTGTAGGATTCTCGCTGGATATTCCTATTCACGGCAAGTATTACACCAAGAGCGGAGAATACACCACAACTGGAGTGGTTCCGTCAATCGGTTCTTATGTGCTGAGCGACATGCCTGATAACGGATTCGGCACCTACAGCTCAACCCACGGCGGGAAGTTCGACAACCGCGCCAAGGTCGGTGCTTCGGTCATAGGTGACATCGGCGCACGCTTTGCGCTCAACGACAACTGGGGCATTTACTGCGGACTTTATGTCGGCTACGGCTTCACGAACCTCGTGGCAGACCCTAAGGACGATGAAATGATCATGGTTGTTCCAGCTGACAACGGAGGAGCCAAGATTGACTACCGCGGCACGTTCAACTCAAATCAAGTGGACAAAGCCAATCTGTTGCGCTTCGGCGTGAAGGTCGCTGTTGACTTCGGCTGGCCTGGAGACAAGAAGAAAGCGGAGAGACAGGCTCGTCTTGACTCGATTGCAGCAGCCGAGGCCGCTATGCAGGCAAGAATGGAGCGTATGCGCGAGAAAGCACGTCAGGACAGTATCGCGGCTGCCGAGGCTGAGAAAGCACGTCTTGCTGCTCTAAAAGATGCAGAGCAGGCACGTCTCGCCGAGGAGCAGGCAAGGCTGGCACGCATGGACGCAGAGGAGGCTGCACGTTTGGCTAAAGAGAAAGCCATACAGGACAGCATCGCCGCTGCTGAAGCCGAGAGAGCACGCATCGCAGCAGAGCGCGCCGCTTACCTCGCTGACATCAAAGCCAGAGGTCTGACATTGACAGTCCACTTCGACACAGGAGGTGATCAGCTGAAGTTCCAAAATGACGAGCAGGAAATCACCGATGCGCTGTCAACCATGATGAAGGAGGATGAGTCTATACGCATCGTCATCACCGGACACACCGACAACACCGGTAATGCCGACACAAACCTCCGTGTATGGGGCATCAAACGTGCCGAATCTCTCAAGGCCTACATGGTATCGAAAGGAGTTCCGGCAGATCATATCAGTTGCGAGAGCAAGGGACAGAATGAGCCTGTAGCCTCTAACAACACTGCCGAGGGACGTGCTAAGAACCGTAGAGCCAGCATCCGTTTTGAATAACACACATATGTAACGATAAAAGGGCGGTCTTTCGAGACTGCCCTTTTTGTTGTGTGCTATCGAGTTTTTGATTTTTTACTCCGCCCAGTTGTCGCGGTCAAGGTTTCTGTAAGTTATCGCCTCGGCTATGTGGTGCGCCTCCACTTTTTCCGCGCCTTCAAGGTCGGCTATTGTGCGCGACACTTTTATTATGCGGTCGTAGGCGCGAGCGGAAAGGCTAAGCCTTGTCATCGCAGTTTTCAGCAGTTTGAATCCAGCCTCATCGGGCTCGGCGAACTCATGCATCATGCGCGACGTCATCTGCGCATTGCAGTGCACTCCGGCGTAATCCTTGAAGCGAAGGGTCTGTATCTCACGCGCCTTAATGACACGCTGGCGTATGACCTCGCTCGGCTCGCCCGGCTGCTGTTCTGCCAGCTTGGCGAAAGGCACAGGCACGATTTCTATCTGTATGTCTATACGGTCGAGCAGCGGACCGCTTATGCGGCTGAGATACCTCTGCACCTGAGAAGGCGAGCACACGCACTCATGATACGGGTCGTTGTGGTAGCCGCACGGACATGGGTTCATCGCCGCCACGAGCATGAAACTCGCCGGGTACTCCACCGAGAACTTGCTGCGCGAGATGGATATCTTGCGGTCCTCCAACGGCTGACGCATCACCTCGAGCACCGTCCTTTTGAACTCCGGCAGCTCGTCGAGGAACAGGACACCGTTATGAGCGAGGGAAATCTCGCCAGGCTGAGGATATGAGCCTCCGCCGACGAGCGCCACGTCCGAAATCGTGTGATGCGGACTGCGGAACGGACGGACATTGAGCAACGAGGCATCGCCCTTCATCGAGCCTGCCACAGAATGAATCTTGGTCGTCTCGAGCGCCTCGTTCAGCGTCATCGGAGGAAGGATGGTCGGCACTCGCTTAGCCATCATCGACTTGCCGGCTCCGGGAGGTCCCACCATTATAATGTTGTGTCCGCCGGCAGCAGCCACTTCTATCGCCCTCTTGACATTCTCCTGACCTTTGACATCAGAGAAGTCCATATCGAAATGATTCAGGCTGCCGAAGAACTCCTCGCGGGTGTTCACCACAGTCTGCTCGAGAGTCGTCTCGCCGTTCAGGAATCCCACGACCTCCTTGATATTCTCCACGCCATAGACCTCGACATCGTTCACGATAGCCGCCTCACGGCTGTTCTCCTTCGGCAGGATTATGCCCTTGAACTTCTCCTCGCGCGCCTTGATGGCTATCGGCAGCACGCCCTTTATCGGACGCAGAGTGCCGTCGAGCGACAGTTCTCCCATTATGATGTACTTGCCTATCTCGTCGGCGTTCACCACGCCGTTGGCTGCAAGCATTCCTATGGCTATGGGCAGGTCGTAGGCCGAGCCCTCCTTCTTGATGTCGGCTGGCGCCATGTTTATTATCGTCTGCTTATGCGGCAGGCGCAGTCCGTTATGGTCCAGAGCCGAGGCTATTCTCTCGTGGCTCTCCTTGACAGCGTCGTCGGGCAATCCCACAAGAAAGAACTTCACTCCGTTCGAGATATTCACCTCTATGGTGACCACTATCGCGTTTATGCCTTGTACGGCAGCACCGAATGTCTTTACTAACATGATTCCTCTTTCCTCTTAATTATCAAGCTTGCCATATAAGCAATGCGTAGTATATTACTTGTACGATTATCATTACCAATCCTTCGCCTCTGCCCAATGACGAATGGGTCTTGCAGAACGCCCACAGGAACACCGACGACAAAAGCAGCGTGATGATGTCCAAGAGCGAGATGTTGCCTAACGCCAGCGGATTGATGACCGCAGCCACGCCCAGGACGAAGAACACGTTGAACACCACGCTGCCCACGACATTGCCCAGCGCCATGTCGGTGTCGCCTTTCCTTGCCGCCATAATCGACGAAGCAAGTTCCGGAGCCGACGTTCCGATGCTGACTATCGTGAGCGCCACCACCGACTGGCTCACACCCAAGGCGATGGCTATGCCCGATGCGCCTTCCACCAGCCAGTCGCCGCCGAAAAGCAGCAGCACAAGTCCGACCACAATAAGCAGAGCGCACTTCCAGAGCGGCTTGACTTCCGACGAAGAGTTGTCCTTCCGCTCGGCATTGTCATTCTCCGAGGCAGGCTTCTTGGCTATCGTCAGCGTATAGCCGATATAGACAGCGAAAAGACACAGCATGAGCATTCCCTCCGAACGGCTTATCTCGTCCACTGCGCCGGGGGTGAAAATGCCGTCGAACGCGGCGAACAGTATCGCTAAGCTGGAGAGTATGACGAACGGCAGGTCGTAGCGTATGTTGCCCTTGCTTGACGACACCGGGCTGACAAACGCCGTCGCGCCCATTATCACCAGAATGTTGAATATGTTGCTGCCCACTACATTTCCTATCGCCATGTCGGTGTTGCCGTCGAACGCAGCGAGGGCGCTCACCACAAACTCCGGCGCGCTGCTGCCTATCGCCACTATCGTCATGCCTATCACCATCGTGGATATGCCATATCTCTTGGCCACAGCGGCGGCTCCGTCGGTCATCCAGTCCGCGCCTTTGATTATCGCCACAAGTCCCACAAGGAACAATCCCACACACATTAAAACCTGCATAATTCCTGCTCTTTTTTATTACAAAAAAACCGCACTCGGGAGAAAGTTCCCAAATGCGGTTAAAGTTACAATATTTTTACAATTTTCCTATTCAAACTGGTCAGCTATTGACTTGGCTATCTCCTGCATTCTCTCGTCGGAGAGCTTCAGCTTCTCTTTGTTGAAGAGCATATCGCCCTCAGTTTCCAAAGGCACCAGGTGGACATGAGTGTGAGGCACTTCCATACCCAGCACTGCCACTCCGACACGCTTGCATGGGATTGCCTTCTTTATGGCCTTTGCCACACGCTTGGCGAACGCCATCAGACCGTCGTATGTCTCGTCGTCGAGGTCGAAGATATAGTCGTTCTCGGTGTTCTTAGGTATCACTAATGTGTGTCCCTCCTTCAGCGGAGAGATGTCGAGGAAGGCGTAGAAATTCTCGTTCTCGGCTATCTTGTAGCTTGGTATCTCGCCCTTTGCGATTTTTGTGAAAATTGTAGCCATATATTATTCCATTGTGATGTCAACAATCTCGAACTCCATCTTTCCGTTAGGCGCGGAAATCTCGGCTATCTCGCCCTTCTTCTTGCCTATAAGGCCCTTGGCGATAGGAGTTGCCGACGATATTTTGTGTTCCTTGAGGTTAGCCTCGTTCTCGGTCACTATGGTGTATTTCATAGTGGCTCCGTTCTTCACGTTCTTTATAGTGACAGTCGTCAGCAGCTGCACAGAGCTTGTGTCCACCTTGCTCTCGTCTATTATTCTAACGTTAGCAAGCAGAGTCTTCAGCTCGGCTATCTTCGACTCTATCATTCCCTGCTCCTCCTTGGCCGCGTCATACTCGGCATTCTCAGACAGGTCGCCCTTGTCTCTTGCGTCAGCTATCTGTTGAATAATTCTTGGACGCTCTACGTTCTCTAAGTGGTTAAGCTCATCCAACTTCTTCTGTTGACCTTCCTTGGTCATGTAAACTGCTGCCATAAAATTCTCTTTTATTTTAATGGTACTAAAATAATGAGAGAACTCAGCCGGTCAGGCAGAATCCTCTCGTTTCCTTCATTCTTGTTGTGCAAATATATGCTTTATTTCCGAAGAAACAAAATCTTTGTCTTTTTCTAAATGCTTTATAATCTTGTTTATAGCCGTAGCTCTACAGGCGCTTTGTCTTAGGCTGCTTGCAGTTGAAGTTCAGTGTCACGCCGTCCTCCTTGACGCTCAGCTCGGCGCGCGCGCCCATAATCAGCGGCATGTTTTTCTCCACATGTCCGGCAGGGAAACCGAACGCCACCGGGTAGTCGTATTCCTCGACGGCTTCCTTTATCAGCTCATAGACGGTCTTGCCCATGGAGTCGTCCTCCTCGTAGTCGGAGAACTGACCCACGACGAGGCCCTTCAGATTCTCAAGCACTCCGCTCAGGCGCAGGTTGTTTATCATTCTGTCCACCTGATAAGGCTTCTCGCCCACGTCCTCGATGAAGAGTATCGCTGGCTCGGTGAATGTGTCTATGTCGTACATCGTGCCGCGCAGAGCGTATATCAGCGAGAGGTTTCCGCCTATCAGACGGCCGTCGGCGTCGCCAGTCCTGTTCAGTGCGTTAGGCTCGGTCTTGTAGGTCTGCAAGTCGCCGAAGAGGGTTTTTCTGAGCGCGGTCACTGGCTCGGAATCGGCAGGCAGCGTGGTCAGGTGCTTCGCCATTATGGAGTGGAGCGACGCTGTGTCTATCGTCGAGCAGAGGTTGTGCAGCACTGTGATGTCGGAGAATCCAATCAGCCATTTAGGGTTGTTCTCGAACGATGTTATGTCTATCTGGTCAACTATCTGCACAAGTCCGTATCCGCCTCTGGAGCAGAGCACAGCCTTGGTCTCGGGGTCGTCGATGGCAGCCTGCAGGTCCTCGGTTCTCTCTTCCTTGGTGCCGGCGAATCGTCCGCACTTGCCTTTGGCGTGAGGCATGACTTTCGCTTTCAGCCCCCAACTCTCGAGCACTGCCACTGCGCCGTCGATGTACTCTGGATCTATCGCTCCCGAAGGCGATACTATGGACACTGTGTCGCCTGCCTTTAAAAATGGTGGTAACATAGGTTTTACTTTTTTCGTGTTATGATTTCACGAAGATAACGATTATTATTAATAATATGCATATTTCCTGTAGAGACGGTGCGTGCACCGTCTAATTGCCCACAAATGAATTGTACAGACGCGGCATGCCACGTCTATACACCAACCGCAAAAAATCAATTCCGTACAGACGCGATTAATCGCGTCTCTACACAAAAAACACAGCAGCAAATGACAAACAATCCATTGGCTTTTTTTTCGTTACCTTTGCGCCGCGTGGCATTGTCATTGCTATGTGAGATTGACATAAACACAAAAACCAACATAACATGAGAAAACTTCTTTTACTGCTGGCTGTGGCTGCGGCCTCGACAGCTGCCAGCGCGCACCAGTTCAAGGTGCTGAACAAGGGCAAGATCATCTACTACAACATCGTGTCGGAAGGCAACCTGACAGCCGAAGTGACTTTCAGCGGCAACTCCTACGACGTGGTGGCTAACGAATATGCCGAGAGCATCGTGATACCTGAGAAAGTGACGCAGATGGGCAAGACCTACAGCGTGATAGGAATATCGAAGGACGCGTTCAGAAACTGCTCGAGAGTGAGAAGCGTAACTATACCGGAAAGCGTGAAGACCATAGGCGAAGGAGCGTTCAAGGGCTGTTCCGGACTGCAGACCATAAAGCTGCCTAACAGCATAAACGAGATAAACGAATCGACCTTCGAGGACTGCACGACACTGCTCAGCGTGAATCTCCCGGATTCATTGGAGAAAATCGCGGACAAGGCGTTCAAAGGCTGCTCATCGCTGACCGCGCTGTCGCTGCCTGCCACAGTGAACGACTTCGACATCCACTCTGTGGACGGATGCAAGGACCTGACCTCAATCGCGGTTGACACGCTCTGCAACATGTATTCGAGCGAAGGCGGCGTGCTCTATAACAAGAACATGACAAGACTGCTGCGCTGCCCTGAAGGAAAGGCATCGGTCAGCATACCGGAGTCAGTGAAGGAGATAGCGACCTACGCATTCTTCGGCTGCTACAAGATGACTGCCGTGAATATCCCCGCTTCCATCGGATATTTGGGCGACTTCGCTTTCGTGAACTGCACCGCACTGACCGAGATTTCTTTCCCTGAATCCATAAAACTGATTCCTGAAGGCGCGTTCAAGGACTGCACGGCGCTGAAGAAAGTATCGCTTTCCAACGCGACTTCTGTCGTAAGAAACAACGCATTCTACGGATGCACGGCGCTCGCAGAGGTTTCATTCCCAGCCATCGTGGAGATAGGCGAGAAGGCATTCTACAACTGCTCGGCCATCAAAAGCATCACATTCCCTGCCACGCTGAAGACTCTCAACTCGGAGTGTTTCGGAGGATGCATCGCTCTCGCCAACATCAAGGCTTTGGGCGCTGTCCCTGCCAAGTGCGACGGCAGTGTGTTCGACCCTCGCAGCACATACAAATGCGCGCTGTCTGTTCCAGAAGGAAAGGTGCAAGCCTACCGCGCCGCAGCCGGATGGAAGGGCATCTACAACATCAAGTAAAAAGGAGCGATTTCATCATAAGAAAAGAGCGGAACCATCGAAAGTTCCGCTCTTTTTTATCGGTCTATTGCGCACAACGCCATACGCACCTTCAGATACGACAATTTGCCGTCCAGCCCGTTGTACACATCGGCGAGCTTAGACGTGCCGTGCTTCTCCACGTAAGCCTGCACCTGCTCGACCTCGTCTGTCGTCACGAAGTCATAAGGGTCTATCAATCCCTCTTTCGCCAGTTTTGCAAGATGCGTTTCTATCGTAGAAAGAGATTTTTCCCTCTCATCGGCGATTTCCTCAGGTGTCAATCCTTTCTTATGGAGTTTGAGCGTCTGCTCGTAGGTGGATGAAGCCGCATCGTTTATCTCCTCCAAATCAAGGATTGTGCTGTTGCCTGAATATTTGTTTATGATTGACAGGATTTCGGCGCCGTACTTTTTCAACTTCGGAGGCGAGAGCAGTTTCTTCAGCTCCTTCACATCACTCGGCTTCTTCTCCGAGAGTTCCAGGAGCTTGGCTGTGTTCATGACAGCGGACTTGATGGTGTTGTTCTCGTCAGCCACACGTTCGCGCCATTCGTCGAGCAGCTGGAATAGCTCGTTTCCAACGGCTTTTTTCTTCGCTTGTACTTTTACCTCGCTCAGTCTGACCTTGTTCTGCGCCTTGATGACTTCGGCTGCGTCGAAGTCGTTTCGGCAGACTTCCATCATGGCGCGGCTCTCGGCGAAACGCTCGTTCAATTCTGTGGAATATGACGCAAGACTCTCGTTCACCGCCTTGTTGTCGAACTCCAAGTCCATGACAACGACCGGGCTCACGATTTCATCCGCTTTTTTCAGGAAATATTCCGCTCCGTTCTTTATTTTCTGGCTGAATTCATCGTCCTTTTCCGCGTTCACATCGTTAGCGAACTTGGAGTCGATGACATTGCTGAAGCGCACCGACACTTTGAAAATCTCGTCGCTGAAACGTGCTCTCGCATCTTCCAGCACGGCAACAACCTGCGACGGTATCGCGCCGGCATTTCGCTCGTGGATATATCTGATTTTATCGAAGAAAACCGCCATATAGGCGAAGTCGAAAGCACGTTTCAGCACATCTCTCTTGTAGTTGCCCACTGCCCTATCCAAAGCCTTTTCATCGGGCTGATTGTTCTCCACATGCTCGGTGAATTCAGACACCTCGCCGTCGGTTATGAGCGACGACTGCGGTATCGGCTTCAGGAGCCTGATGCCTTCCAGAGTCCTGCATCTGGAGAGCGCCACATAGACCTGCCCGTGCGAGAAGGCGCGGTCGGCCTCTATCAGCACCTTGTCGAAAGTCAAGCCCTGGCTCTTGTGTATGGTTATCGCCCACGCCAGCCGCAAAGGGTACTGCGAGAAAGAGCCTTCCTTGTTTTCGGTTATCTTGCCAGTGTTCTGGTCCAAAGTGTATTTCACGTTGTCCCACGTCATTATTGGCACACTGACCAGTTCGCCGTCCTCTATGCAACGCACCAGAATCTCCTTTCCATCAATGCTTTCCACCACGCCGACCTTGCCGTTGAAGAACTCGTGCTTCACAGTGTCGTTCTTGCAGAACATCACCTGCGCGCCTTCCTTCAGAACAAGGTCTTTTTCAACAGGGTACAAAGACTCGTTGAAAACGCCGTCTATCTTCGCCTCGAACATGAATTCCTCGCCTTTCAGCTCACGGAGCTTCTCCTCGTTTATCTTGTTAGCCGAGGCGTTGTGCGTGCACAGAGTTATGGTGCCGTCGTCGTTTTGCGCCTTTTCATCGACTCTTGAGTTCAGTTTCCGCAGCACAGCCTCATCCACCTTATTGTCTCTCACGGCATTCAGCAGGCTGATGAACTCCTCGTCCTGCTGGCGGTATATTTTCTTAAGCTCGATGCACGTCATGTCGGTCTGTTGCAGAGCCTTGCTGCAGAAGAAGAAGGGCGACTTGTAGTGCAAAGCCAGAAGCGAATGCTCGTCGTCCTTCACCACGGGCGGAAGCTGCTGCATGTCGCCTATGAGGAGCAGCTGCACACCTCCGAACGGCAAGTCATGCCTTCGGAATCGCCTGAGCACCAAGTCCACAGCGTCCAGCACATCGGCACGCACCATACTTATCTCGTCGATGACCAGAAGGTCAAGAGTCTTTATTATGCTTATCTTGTTCTTGTTGAAACGGTGCGTGTAGTCGCTCTCCCTGATGGCTTCCGGCACGAGCGGTCCGAGCGACAGCTGGAAGAACGAGTGCAGCGTCATGCCGCCAGCGTTTATGGCAGCCACGCCTGTTGGCGCAGTCACAATGACGCGCTTGCCGGTATGCTCCATCACATACTTCAGGAATGTCGTCTTGCCTGTGCCGGCACGACCAGTCAGAAAAACGTTTCTGCCGGTGTGCTCCACAAACATCCATGCCATTCGGGCGTCGCTGTTATCATTGAAATCCTTCATTCTCCAAAAAGAAAACCCGCATATATTGTGCATATATACGGGTCATTAATATCTCATGTGCGGATGATAGGACTCGAACCTACAAGCCTCACGGCACTAGATCCTAAGTCTAGCGCGTCTACCAATTTCGCCACATCCGCTTGATTTATGCGATGAGAAGCCACCGCATCACGCTTTAGCGAATGCAAATGTAGGAATTTTTTTTAAATCACAAAGTAAAGCGAAAAAAAGCGGATGGACTTCACAGTCCAACCGCTTCCCTACAATATGAAAAAGATTTACTAAAGATTCATTGCCTTGAGGTTCTCGACAGTAGCCTTGACAGCAGATGCTGACGCATCAAGCTGCTTCTGCTCGTCAGCGTTGAGCTTGAGGTCAACAACCTTCTCAACACCGCCCTTGCCCAGAACTACTGGAACGCCGAGGTAAAGGTCCTTGTGGCCGTACTCGCCGTTGAGCATTGCGCAAACTGGCATGATTCTCTTAGCGTCTGTGATGATAGCCTCAACCATAGCAGCAGCTGCAGCTCCTGGAGCATACCATGCTGATGTGCCGAGCAGCTTGACGATCTCGCCGCCGCCTACCTTTGTGCGCTCGATGATCTCGTTCAGTCTTGCCTCTGGGATAAGCTCAGTAACAGGGATACCGCCTACAGAAGTGAAACGTGGCATTGGAACCATTGAATCGCCGTGGCCACCAAGCAGAAGTGCGTTGATGTCCTTTGGATTCACGTTGAGCTCTGTAGCGATGAATGCCTTGTATCTCGCAACGTCGAGCACGCCTGCCATACCGAATACGTGAGAAGCAGGGAGCTTAGCTGTAACGTATGCGCAGTAGCACATTGCGTCGAGAGGGTTAGAAACGATGATTATCTTAGCGTTTGGAGAGTATTTAACTACGCTCTCAGTCACTGACTTAACGATACCAGCGTTAATGCCGATAAGGTCCTCGCGGCTCATGCCTGGCTTACGAGGCACACCTGATGTGATAACTACAACGTCAGAGTCCTTTGTTGCCTCATAGTTGTTTGTCACACCTGTGATTCTTGTTCCATAGTAATTGATAGGAGCAGTCTCCCACATATCGAGAGCCTTGCCTTCTGAAACACCTTCCTTGATGTCCAGCAATACCACTTCATTTACGATGTCCTTTTGTGCTACGCAGTTCGCTACTGTTGCGCCTACGTTTCCTGCACCTACTACGGTTACTTTTGACATAGTTCTTTTTAATTAATTAGTTTTATGTTTGTTACGTTGTTTATTCCACGTCAATTACTCGCAAAAGTACAATTATATAAATGATTAAGGAAAAATTTCCGTATTTTTTTCTGCCGAAAAACATTTTTTTCACATTACCGGAACGGAGAAATCAGCAAAAAGCCAAAAGCATTACGGACAAGTAGTCAGCAGGTTGGCACACACCCACTCCTCGTCAATCCAGCCTTCGACAGAGACATACGGACGTTTCCACTCCTTCTCGTCATCATTTTCCGGCTCGCTCCATATCTGGTCCGACGGATTGGTGCGGCACAGGATGCGACGCGTCTTAATGTCGGCATCCACCGCCTGCAGAGGACACTCGAAGTTCACCGTGTCCTTGAAATCCTTGCCGCCAGCCGACGAATAGAACCTTATCACCTGACCGCCATAGTTGCGTGTCCAGAAATAGACCGAGTCGGCAGGAATGACCGGATACTTGCTGCCGCCGAAAGGGTCTTTGTACAGCGACGCCGCCAGAACCTCCTCGCCGTCCTTGTTCGTCGTGTAAATGGTTCCTTCCTCGTCTATGCACCAGCGCGACAGAACCACCAATCTGCCGTCGTGCAGAGGATAGAGGTTGCCTTGAAACACATATCCGCCGTAGGAGAAGTCCAGCCCGAAGGCTTTTTTCACAGAGCAGCACCTGGGCGGACGGCTGAACGTGGCAAAAGGCTTGAAGCGAGTCACCGAGCGCTTGTCGAAACGCACTGACTCCACAAGCTTTGTCAAATAGGATGGAGCGGACTTTTCGCTGAGGCAGGTCGAGATGATGCACTTCCTGTGCCTGACCACGTCGCACAGCACATAGTAATGCCAGTAGAAAACAATGCCGTGCGAGTTATAGCCGAGAACACGGTAATAGCAGTCGTTGCCGTTGACCTTGTAAGCTCCGGAACTCACAATGCCGGTCTCGTAAATCTGAGTCTTAGGGTCGCGCCACATTTCCCAGTCGGCCTCGAAGCTTTCTAAGCCAGGAGTGTTCTCGTTGTTGGAGCGAAGGGTTATTTCTATGTCATCGACGCCGTCGATATGGAACAAGATGACAGGCACGCCATCAGCATCGACGCCGACCTCATTGCCTGAGCACTTGAATCCGTCGGGCACAGCGAAAGCCGCCCGTCCGTCGGAGCGTATGTCGGTTTTTGACGACACACTGCACACACACCCGACAACGAATGAAAACACAAGCACAAACGCTTTTCTCATAAACACTTACGTCTAATAATTCCTTTTACGCTGGCTGCCACTTGCAACGCACTGGCGACACGATGGCGCCCTCTTTCTTGAGTTCGGCGAAAGCCTTGTCCACATCCTTGCGGTCGGCGTTCAGGATTTTTGTAACGTCGCCTGCCGAAACCGGCTTGCCTGCCTCACGCATGGCTTGCAATACTTTTTCTTTCATAATTCTATGGTTTAATTTGGTGAATATTTGTGTGTGATTAATAATGCCCTACTTCAGATTCTCTTTGAAGAAATCTGCCAATTTATCCCATGGTATCATATTCTTCGGCTGTCCCTTGCCCGCCTTTTCCTCGTAGCCGCCGTCGTAGAGGTCGCAGTGTGAGGCATCGGGTATTATGAGCAACTGCTTGTTCTCTGGGTTGGGGTTAGGCTTGCCTATGAAGTTATAGCCCTCAGCCTTGCCCTCCACCATATATTTATAGGCAGCCTCGCCGAAGTAGCGTGAGTGCGCGTCAGCACCATGCATCACGAGAACGGCAGAGCGTATCTCGTTGATATAATACAGGAAACGGCTGTTGCTGTAGGCTTGCGTGCCGACAACGCGCCAGCCGTCGTTTGAGTTGCCGCTGCGCTTGTGGTAGCCGCGCTCGGTCTTGTAGTAGTCGTAGTAATCATGCACGAAGTTTGGCGCTTGTGGGGGCACGGTGTCCAGCACGCCGCCAGCCATCGCGTTAGGGTCGGCAAGACGCTGCTTGGAGAGATTCTCACGATTCTTATGGCGGGCCTCCTCCACGTCGAAGGCGTCGTTATAGTCGTTGCCGCTTACTCGTGTCATGTCATACATGGTAGAAGCCACGGTGGCCTTGATGCGAGTGTCGGCAGCGGCAGCGTTCAGTGCTATGCCGCCCCAACCGCAGATACCGATGATGCCTATCTTCTCTGCATCTACATTATCTTGTTTAGAGAGGAAATCCACGGCAGCCATAAAGTCCTCAGTGTTGATGTCGGGTGATGCCGTGCGACGTGGTTCACCGCTGCTCTCGCCTGTATATGAAGGGTCGAAAGCAAGCGCCACGAAGCCGCGCTCAGCCATCTTCATGGCATAGAGACCGCTTGACTGCTCCTTTGTAGCGCCAAACGGACCGCTCACAGCAATAGCCGCCAGCTTGCCTTCGGCATCCTTAGGCGTGTAGAGGTCTGCCGCCAACGTCAGCCCGTACTGTGTCTCAAACGTCACCTTCTTGTGGTTCACCTTCTCACTCAGTGGGAACACCTTGTCCCACTCCTGTGTAAGATTTAATTCCTGTGTCATATCGTTATCTGTAGTTTGTTTGCTACCGCACCCGGCAATAAACATCATTACTAATATAGCGATGAAAAGGCTTCCTATTGTTCTCATATTATTGTTTTTTAGGTATTTCCTATCAATTTTTACAATGTAGGCATTTCCTTCGGTTTATCCAAAAAATCCCGGTTGCAGCAAGCTTTTGGGAAACAAAAAAAGGACTGGCGGCAAAATCCGTCAGCCCTTTGACTTTTTTCCGATCACAACGGCCTTATTTTATCAGACTCTCGTACATCTGAAACAGCCGAGCCACGATTTCCGATTCATCCATTTTCGTGTTCCATCCGTAGGCAGCCATCACAGCCTCATCGTTGGCACGGTGGGCGCGGCGCAGCTCGGGCGGCATTAGCGTTTCGTTATATAGGTCGGCGAGTGACGAGTCGGGATACAAGGCTCGCGCATCAAGAATCGCCTGCGCGGTCTTTTCGATTTTGGTTTGTAAAGACGTTTCATGAAACGTCTCTACTGGCCACGGGAAATTGTTATAGACGATGTCTTTAGAATATCTGTAATCCGATTTCAACCTTCCGCACACAGCACGCATCCACGCCATGTGAACCGACGATGTCAGCACGCCGAAATGATAGAGCGTGGCATTGGGAATGAGGTTAACCTGATTACTACACATTTTGTCTGGAGTCATAAACCCAATAGGAACATACAAACGTTTTTCAGAAGAGGCCACAGGAACAATCATAAAATTAGTATCTGGGATAACTTCCAATCCAAAATGATTTGGCGAATCTGCCGCTTTCAAAGTTGCCTTTCTATCACTTGCCAAACGATATTCTCTCACCTGGCAAACACGCTCGTAGCAAAGTGGCAATCCTTTTATTTCTTTTGGGCTACAATCACCTAAATACAACACCCAACGAGGTCTATTGTTGATAAATTCATCTGCACCATACCAAATGTGAAAATATTTTTCTGCCTGTGGTTCTTGTTTCAAAAATTCACCCTTTTCTTCCTCTGTGAAAATATAATTATTGTTGTCAATCCTCTGACTTCCAGTTAACAACGGAGGTACATCACAAATGGGTTTATTCCTGCTCTCCACAAAAACATTCGGCGCATCCAACAAATACGCATTGATATTTTGCGCATCTATGATGGTGCCGTCGGCGTTGAAAATGCGGCGTTGTAGGGACGCACTGCGTGCGTCCGATGATGCAATATGTTCGATTGCGGACGCATTCAATGCGTCCCTACAAGAAAAACCTACAATCACGCAATGCACATGCGCCTTCTGGTTGCTTTCGCTGTCCCAACGGAACGTGCGCCATGCGAAATCAATATGCACACCGTACCTTTCCATCAGCGGTTTCCAAAGAATCGCCACTTGTTCGCCCTGGGTTATGCTGTTGGTTGATACAAGGGCGCATTTTGTAGAGACGTGGCGCGCCACGTCTTTACTGTTCGCCATCAATTCCGCGGCTTTTTTATACCAACATGCCACATAGTCGAGATTACCAACATTCTTGGTTTTACCGAAAATCGATGCGACATCTTTCTTCTGCTCATCATCCATAAGGCGCGCTCCCACAAACGGCGGATTTCCGATGATGTAATCATAATGATGCGCCTTGCCGTCGGTCTGGGCGGTAAAGCCAGCGAACAATCCTTGCATAGGCGCAGAATCTTGCGTCTCATCGACATTTTTCAACGTCGCCCAATCCATGCGCAAGGCGTTGCCCTCCACGATGAAAGCGTTCGTCGTGAGCGGCAGGAAATCGATGTTCATGCCGAGTATCTCCTCGGTCTCCTTCATCATCTGGCTTTCGGCTATCCACAGAGCCGTCTTAGCCACAGTGACAGCGAAGTCGTTAATCTCGATACCGAAGAATTGCGAGATTTTCACATGGATGAAATTATCGAGACCTATCACCTTCTCGCCCCTGTTGAGCGAATGAATCACGGCATTCTCCAAGCGGCGCAGACTCAAATACGTCTCGGTCAGGAAGTTGCCGCTGCCGCATGCCGGGTCGAGGAACGTGAGCGAGCCGAGCTTTTTCTGGAAATCGAGGAAGCGCTTGTTGCGCGCCTTCGCTGTCGTGATTCTGCATATTTCGTCGTATTCATCGTACAAAGAATCCATGAACAGCGGATTTATCACCTTGTGAATATCGGCTACAGACGTATAGTGCATTCCGCCTTTGCGGCGTGTGTCGGGGTTGAGTGTGGATTCGAACACAGCGCCGAAGATGGTCGGGCTTATCTCGCTCCAGTTGAACGGCGCGCAATGATTCACTATAACATCGACTATTTCCTCGGTGAAATTCGGGATTTCTATGTTTTCAGCGGCAAAAAGTCCTCCGTTGACGTAGGGGAACGGATTGAGTTTGGTGTCGTATTTGTCGCGGTCTTTCTTCTTGGTGTCCAGCGCCTTGAAGAGCTTTATGATGCCGTCGCGCACATTCTCCACCGGAAACGAGCTGATGTAATCCTCGAACGCGGTGCGCGTCTCAAACAGTTCGGCATCCTCGGCATAAAGGCAGAATACTATTCTGACACACAGTATGTTGAGCGAGCGCAGGCTGTCTTCATCGGGATTTATATACTCCTTGAGGAGCGCGTCGTAGAGCTTGCCCACCAAGTTGCCCGCTTCCCGCGAAAGCTCTTCTTCCTTGCGTATGTTGTCGCTCTTCTGGTCAACGAGAAACTGCAGCCTGTAAGACTCCTTGCCCAAGTCTTTTAGGAAAATCTGCTCAGGCTCTTCACCGGGTTTTTCGAGGTCGTAGACCAGAAATTCCTGGAAGTTGCACACCACTATCCATCGGGGTTTTTCCGACGCCTTCATCTCGCTCACGTAGCGTTTCGCTTGACCGTAAGGCGTGAGCATCTCGCCGTCGCTCTGCCTGTACTGCTTGTGCAGGTTTATGTCGGCGCTCTTCTGCTCGATGAGCACTTTGGTCTCCGGTATGTAAGCGTCTATGAACGATGTGTGCGAGAGTTGCACACGCTTCTCGAACTCAATGCGGTTGGTGGCGTCGGTCACGCCGAGCACTTCGGAGAGCAGCTGAATCCAGAACCGCTGTGTCTCCTGCTTCTCGTCGCCTTTGCCTTTCCACTGTTTGGCGAAGTCAGCCGCCAGTTGTTTATCCGTTTTCATCGATTGATAGTTTTTCCGCATCGGACTATCAATCTCTATCGTATGGAATAAACGGCAAAAAGAAAAGGCGCGAGCCTCTCTGTCTTGTCCACGAGGAGCCTGCAAGAACCCCGTACAACCACACGGATTAGCTCACACCTATTGGTGCGAGCATCAACTCTTTGTGGTTGTTACGAGAGCACACGGCTCCGCTGGATTAGCGTTTTATCCGATAATATCTAAATCATCAGTTTGCAGGCTTTTGATTCGGACAAGAATAATAGCTAATGCTTTATTAAAAATCTGATATGTCTATCGCCGCACAAAAAAGCGCAACGATGACACAAATATATAAAATGTTATGTGATTACAAGCTCATAATTTGTGCTTCTACCCTTTTCATCGTTCTTTTGCATAAGAATGAAGAGAATAAATGCATTATTCACGTCATTTTTTGAAGCGAATAACAAAACTCCCCCATTTTTGCAGAACACAAAACGGCATTTCTCCTGATTGTTGTAATTTTGCCGCACAATGAGCGACACTCCTAAATATTGCGCCTACACGGCCGATGAAACGTGGCACGACGACGAGTTCGGCGACATACAAGTGTCGTACAGCAACCGCGCCAAGCGACTGAAGCTCCGCATCGAGGCGGACAAGCTGATACTCGTGCTGCCAGCCGACGTGGGCAAGATGTCCGCGCTGCGCTTCATCAACCAGACGAGGGAACGAATTCGCGCCGTGCAGAAACGGGTGAAAACGAGAGCCGTGGGAGTGATAGACCAGGAGCATCCGCTGCAGACACTGTCGTTCACGACGTCCATCTCCGCCACCACCGAACGCAAGGTCATACACTACCGATTAGCCGAGAAGACACTGCACATCGAAGTGCCGGCCGGCATCGACATCACCGCGCCCGACACACAGGCACGACTTAAGAAAGGCATCGAGCATTTCCTGCGCCTCGAGGCCAAGCGGCTGCTGCCTCCGCGGCTGGAGTTTCTTGCGAACAAATGGGGGTTTGAGTACAAGGACGTGAAGATACAGAGCAGCCACGGGCGCTGGGGCAGCTGCTCGTCCAAGGGCAACATAAACCTGAGCATGTTCATCCTGCTGCTCACGCCCGAGCTCGCCGACTCCGTGATGCTGCACGAGCTGTGCCACACCAAGGAGATGAACCACGGACCGCGATTCTGGGCGCTCATGGAGAAAGTGACTGAAGGACGCGCCAAGGAGCTGCGCCTGAAAATAAACAAATACCCTTGCGGACTGTAGATCCTCAACTTGCTTCGACTACGCTCAGCAACCGGTCATTGAGCGAAGCCGAAATGAGCGAAGCCGAAACAAACCGCTTTTTCTTCTTTTCATCAAGACTTTTCCGGCAGCATTCTCGCCCATTAATTTCTTTTAATTCCCATTGCCCAATATAGCGCCATACTTATGGCATCTTTTCTTTATCTTTGTTTGTTTTAAGCGATTGAATTTATGGCAGAATCAGGAAAAATGAAGACCTTGGCCAAGGAGACGGCCATATACGGACTGAGCAGCATCATAGGCAGATTCCTCAACTGGTGCCTCGTGCCGATGTACACATACGTGCTCGCCGACGCCAGCGAATATGGCATCGTGACCAACATCTACGCATGGACGGCGCTCCTGCTCGTGTTCCTGACCTACGGCATGGAGACCGGCTTCTTCAGATACGTGAACAAGGAGGCTGACCGCGCCGCCACCGTCTATGGCACAACACTCTTTTCCATCGCTTCGACATCGCTGCTGTTCATCGCGCTCGTCTTCCTTTTCGACAGCCAGATAGCCTCTGCCATGGGCACAGCCTACGCCAGCCACACCGAATTCATCACGATAATGGGCGTGGTCGTAGCCATCGACGCGTTCACCGCCATACCTTTCGCCTACCTGCGTTACCAGAAGAAAGCCGTCAAGTTCGCTGTGTTCAAGCTGCTGATGATATTCATCAACATCGTGCTGAACATCTTCTTCCTCGTCGTCTGCCCTAAGATATGGGCGTCGAACCCCGGACTCATCGACTGGTTCTATGTGCCGGACTACGGCGTGGGCTACATAATCATCGCCAACTTCATATCCACAGCCGCAACGCTTGTCATGCTCCTTCCGTCAATAATGGAAGCCAAGTTCAAGCCCGACTTCGCGCTGCTCAAGTCGATGCTCAAATACTCGCTGCCGCTGCTCGTGCTCGGCATCGCCGGCATCATGAACCAGACTGTGGACAAGATACTTTTCCCTTACCTCTGCGAAGGCGAGGAAGGCATGAGACAGCTCGGAATATACGGGGCGTGCTTCAAGGTGGCGATGGTCATGATGATGTTCACCCAGGCATTCCGCTACGCCTACGAGCCGTTCGTTTTCGCCCAGCACAAGGACAAGAACAGCAAGGAGGCATACGCCGACGCCATGAAGTTCTTCGTCATATTCTCATGGCTCATCTTCCTCGGCATGAACTTCTTCATTGATGTGCTCAAGCTGCTCATCGCGCCTAACTACTGGGAAGGTCTGCGCATCGTGCCTATCATCCTGGCGTCGTACCTCTTCCAAGGCGTTTACTTCAACCTCTCGCTCTGGTACAAGCTCATCGACAAGACCAAGTTCGGGGCATACTTCTCGCTGCTCGGCGTGGTCATAACCATCGCGCTGAACGTGGCACTCGTCCCATTCATCGGCTATTTCGGCTCGGCGTGGGCGTCGTTCGCATGCTATTTCATCATCATGCTGGTGTCCTACTTCATCGGTCAGAAGTACTTCCCTATCGACTATAAGCTCAAGCAGCTGGCGTTCTACACCGTCATCGCGCTCGCCATGTTCTGCGTGTCGTCCGTCGCCAAGTACGTGCTCGAAATCAACACGATAGCCTACTACGCCCTCTGCACAGTCATGCTTGCGGGCTTCCTCGCCCTCATCATCAAGCGCGACCTTCCGCTCCGCTCCATTCCAGTGATCAATAAATTTGTGAAAAAATAAAGTATGGAGAAAATACAGACATACTCACAGAAATTCACATTGTTCTGCGCTTTTGCCGCGTGCTTCTGCTTTGCGCATAGCAACCTGATGACCATCACTATGGTAGCATGGCTAAGTGCGTGGTTTATAGAAATAATACTAAACTGGAACAAATTCAAATTCGACACTCCGAATAAAAACAACATCCCGCTATACTTGATACTTGCACTATTCCTGTGGATGGTCATATCATTGCTGTGGACAGAGAATATCCAAAGAGCTATGAGACTATTCGAGATGAGAATACCGCTACTCCTGTTCCCTCTTTTTGCATTAAGCGGAATGAAGGAGGAAAAGAATTTCAGAAAACTTCTTCTTGCATTTGCTGCTGGCACCATCATATACTCCATCATCGTCCCAATCCAAACATATTGCGCTGTAGGGGAACAAATGAAGGCCGAACCAGAATCCGCAAGCATTTATTTCACCAGACAATTCAATGACATAAAACACCGCACTCAGTTAGGCCTTCTGCAGCTAATATCACTGTGCATAATACATTATCTCAAGCCACAGATAGTCAAGATATTCAATGGCAAGACACCTCTATATCATCTGCTATTATGTATCTGCTTCTGCATTGTGGTGTTTGTCCTGTATATATCTGAAGGACGCTCTATGCTGGGAATGTCTTTGTTGTTGGTACTGCTGCTGACTTTGAACTTTTTATGGAGGAA